>NZ_JBLSDF010000036.1:0-18694 GCF_052315355.1 Cuniculiplasma thermophilum | reverse complement strand
CAGAAACGGGAAGGAAGATTGGAATGATCATGAAACTTGATCAGGTATTGAAATAGTAGTGCACCCACAATAGTGGTTTAGAAAAACAGCCTGAAAATCATATTGGGAGGTCTACAAAATTAAAATAGATGTAAAGTCACGAATAGTGATTCTAATTCCTTGTATATATGTCATAATGGAAAACTGTTTTATGTTTTGTTCCGATTAACATATATGGACGGAGATAACTCCAAATTAAGATTTATCTTTTCTAATAAAAGTGAATTGCCCATTTCAGAAACAAGGACAATAGGGAGAGCTGATTTTGAAGGCAAGGTGGAGGATGAATTAAAGCTCCATTACATTTCAAGGGAGCAGATTAGAATATATGTTGATAACAATGGGGCTGAAATTGAAGAACTAGAAACGAGTAAAAACGGAACATGGCTCATTTCCGGCGGAAAGGTTACAAAACTAGAGAAGGGTAAGAGGTACAGGCTCAATGAGGGCGATGAGATAAATTTTTCAATGTCCGTAACAGTTAAGGTAGGAATGTGAGTTAAAAGAAATGATCTAAAAATAATCTCATCTCATTTCATATTGATATTTTCAATCCATTATATTTGAAATATCCTTATTTTCATTATTTATTTTATTAAAGAACGGAAAGAAGTTTTGAAGAAAAATGTGGATCATAGAATATTTGCCATTATCTTTGAGCATAACAGTTTGTGCATATTTATTGAATTTTCTATTTGATTTTCCTTAGTGCATAAGTGAATTGATCTTTTCCAACCATAATGTCAGGAAGATATAAGGAACAATAGATTTAACTAATTCAGTTTATATCTGAAATAGTGGCTCTTATAGAGAAAGAAAAGGATGGGAAGATTGGAGAAATCATCCTGAGCAGAATCGAAAAGCGCAATGCCCTTAATTTGAGTATGATAAGGGAAATGGTCAATATTTTCAGAGAATTTAATGATGATCCAGAGGTGAAGTTAATTTCAGTGAGATCTTCGGGCCCTGATTTTTCTGTGGGTGCGGACATAAATGAACTTCGTGATATGAACCGTGAAGATGCCATAGATTTTAGAAAAAACATGAGGGATCTTGTATTGATGATCCGTAATAGCGGAAAAATCATTTCATTCTTTCTCAGTGGTTTTTCACTGGGAGGAGGATTTGAAATTTCCCAATGGGCTGATTTTAGAGTGGCTTCAATAGATGCAAAAATAGGACAGCCTGAGATAAAAATAGGTGTTAATGCCGGGGCAGGGGGAAATTCAGTTTTTCCAATGCATATAGGATACTCCAACGCCCTATATCTTTCCCTGACTGGAAGAATAATTGATGCCCAGAGGGCTCTGGAACTTGGTATAATTCAGGAGGTTGTGGATAACCATATTGGATATAAAAATATAATAAGGGATATAAGCGAAAGGGATGGGAGATTGCTTAAGGGAATTAAGGAGGCAATGAGAGTGTCTTCACAGAATGATCTGATGGGATCCTTTGAGATGGAAGAGAGAACCTTTATAGACATCGTTCCATCTGATGAGAGCAAGAAGTCCATGGATCGGTTTCTAAATAAAAGATAAAAAAGAGATAAAAATGCCATGAATTAATTTCTTTAAGTTGACCTGGAAAAAATTTGGATAATGATTTTGGAAGAGAAGATTTTGAAATTAATGCAACCATTGGAAAAGCGTACAATGGAAAAGAAGTTATATTTCTAAAATTGCATTGAATTTTGTGGTTATGATAATAGGTAAAGAGTTAAATATAATAATAAATTAATATGATAATGAAAAATAATGGACTGGTTGCAATACTTATGGTTATAGTCCTGGCTCTTTCAATCTCTGCAATCATTTTGCCAGAATCTGAATACAATATTTCAAATGGCAACGTATTGCTCAAGGTGTCATACAACATAGACACTTATTACTGGGGAATATCTGAACATAGCAGTGTCAGTGCAAGAACAATATATTCAAGGGATTACTCCAATTCCACTTTCTGGTGGAATGAAAAATCGGATAATCTGGTGGATTATTTTCTCATATCCCTTGGGGGAATTGCCATAGCAATTGCAGGTTCACTGGGAGCGTTTATAGCAAGTTTTGAGAAGAGGAGGAAAAGTGAGATCCGTGCGCTCTCGGTCATTGCGGGTGTTGGCAGTCTTCTGGCGGTGATATTTTTCATCGTTGGGAACAACGATCTTGAAAACAAACTCGGGATTACCACAACCTTCTACTTTGGTTTCTATCTTACTGTGATAAACATCATACTATCTTTCATAGCAACTGCCATTACATAACTATAGGAACTATGTCAGATTATATATAAAATTGAAATATCACCATTATAATGTACATAGTTTCTACTCAAAAAACCTCAGATTTTGCTGGAAAGATGGCAGCCAGGTCAATGCTTCATTTAAGTTACGTTGAAAAGAAAAGGTTTCCAGATGGGGAGATGTATGTAAGGGTGCCTGAGAAATTGCAGAGCCAGGATGTAATTGTGGTTGGAAATACTCGTTCAGATGAGGAAATTTTGGAGCTACTTCTACTTCTCAATGCCATAGAAGAACAAAAGCCATCACGAACTACCATCGTGATCCCATATTTTGGATATTCGAGACAGCATACCATATACAAGGAAGGAGAGGCCATATCCTCCAAGGTTCTGATGCGTGCCATTTCGAACTCAGTTGATAGAATCGTCACTGTGGATATCCACGATGAGGCTTCATTCAAATATACGGATAAGGAGTGTTATGATTTTAAGGCCGCTAAAACAATAGCAAAGTCACACAGAGGACACGGTATCGACATGGTTATTGCGCCTGATGATGGTGCACTGAAAAGAGCTGAGATTGTTTCTGCTGAGCTTAAGGTCCCAAGTACCTATCTCCATAAGAAGAGGATAAATTCAACAACTGTGGAGTATGAGAAACAGGATATCGATGTGAAGGGGAAAAATTTACTGCTTGTTGATGATATTATTTCCACTGGCGGTACCATTCTAAGATCAGTTGAAATTTTGAAGAATGCTGGCGCTAAAAAAATATTTGTGGCAGCTACACACGGACTATTTGTGAATGGAGCGGCTCAAAAGATAAGTAAGGTTGCAGATGGACTTTCTGTGACGGATACAATAATGACTGATTACAGCACAATGAACGTATCTGATGATGTTGCTGATTATCTTGGAGGGAATAAACAATGAATGAGGAAAAAGAACTCAGGATATGCAATATTGACGGCCCCTTCAGGGGTCTCAAGTGCCCCATATGCGGGGAACCCGGAAGAAGGCTCATGTTCCCTGACGAGGTGTGGGCAATTGGTAGAATTCTGGCAGGAATGCTGAGGCATTTTCCTGAAAACTATGGTATAAGGCTTGATTCCCACGGTTATGGGAAGATCTATTCCATAGTTCCCGCAATAAAGGCCCAAAGGAGAAGATACGGATGGCTCACTCCTTTGCACATTGAATCTCTGGGTCTAACAGACGAGAAAGGCAGGTACCAGGTGAATGATAAAAAGGAAATAAGGGCAACTTACGACCATACAATTCCTGTTGATCTTTCCGACCTTCCAACTTCTGAGGTACCAGATATATTGTATTATCAGACAACTCCTGAGGAATATGAGCTCATAAGGGAAACTGGAATAAGCCCTTCCGATAAAACATATATTCACATGTCGTCAACCTTCAGAAAGGCATACGTCTCAGGTAGATTCCACGTGGATAATCCCCTAATAATAGGTATAAATAAGGCAAAAATGGATAGGGCTGAAAAGCCAATATACAGGGCTTCCAAAGAAGTTTTTCTCACAATGGAAATACCCCCAGAATGCATCCAGGAGATAGAACAGGAGAGCGTAACCCTGACCGATGATGAACTTGAGGAGATAGAACAGGTAAAAAGAAGAAGAGAGAGAAGGGTTATTGGGGAACACCTGGACTGATGTTTATCCTGTACTTTGCATAGGCTCTTGCGTTCCAAAGTCCCCGTGATATGGCCTGATAGAGGTCATATTGCCTTTTCTCATAGTAGGTCTTTTTAAACCTTGAATCGGGTTTCTTTACAAATTCTATACCCAGGTCTGATGCCATTTTCATATATTCCATTCTTCTGTGGCGGTCTATTGAATCAAGAGATCGCTCAGTCATGTAGACCCTGGATGTGGAGGCAATTGCAATTGCCTGATCCAGATGCTTGTATATATTGGAATCCACATATACCTCCTTTTCTGCCTGAATATTTTCATATATGCGTTCAGGGATCAAGTAGAGGTCAACCTGGTCCTTTCTTACCTCGGTATTCAGAATAACCTCAACGGAAAGGTCCCTTATTCTTTCCTCATAGAATGAGAGTAATTTCAAAAAGTCACCACTCTTATGAGGATCAGATATTTCATTTAACTGACCACCAAGTTTCCCAGACTTCTCGTATATAGTGACCTTAAAACCCATTCTTGCAAGATAAATAGCTGCCTCCATTCCTGCCACTCCACCACCAGCAATCCTTACATGACCTTCTCCGTGAATTGGAACATCTGAGGTTTCGTTTCCCGTGATTGGATTCACAGTGCATCTAACTTGTCCATTGGCCAGATCTCTGCAGGCCTGGTTGCATCTTATGCATGGTCTTGGTTCCTTTCCCCTTAGTGCATTGACTGGAAAGAAAGGATCGGCCAAAGCGGCTCTGCCAAGTGCTACAAGATCAACTGTATTTAAAGCCTCTTCCACATCCCTTATGGATGTGATTGATCCAACACCTATGACTGGTACCTTAAGGCTACCCTTAATTCTCTTTATTATATGGTTGTGCGTTGAATAGTAGGATGCTGAAGAACCAGGTGGAGCATTCCTTCCGGATGAAAAATGTACGTAATCTATATTCCTAAGATTCTCAGCGATTTTCATTCCATGCTCTGGAAGATAACCGTCTGGATCATCCTCATAAAGACTCAGTCTTATTCCAACTGGTATTGATACCTCTTCCCGTATTGAATCAATTATTTCCTGTGGAAATCTCAACATATTTTCTATACTGCCCCCGTATCTGTCCTTTCTCAAATTTAGTGCTGGAGACATAAATTCCTGGAGCAGATATCCATGGGCCCCGTGTAATTCTATTCCGTCGAAGTTCGATGCCTCCACAATCTTCGCTGAAGTCACAAAAGCCTCTCTTATTTCTTCCATTTCTGATTCGTCCAGCTCCTTTGGCATCCTGCCGTTATAAGATACTGGAGAGGGGGCCAGGGCCATTTCTCCATCATCAACAATGGCCTTCCCTCCCGCATGAACCAGTTGGGCGAATATCTTAGAATCATTTCCGTGGATTCTCTCTGCGAGCCTTTTGAATTTTCCAATCTGTTCTGGCCTTGAAAAGGATAATTGATGTCTGGAACCTCTGCTCGCCCTGGAAGGCACAAATGAATATTCTGTGATTATAAGGGAAAAACCTCCCATTGCCCTCTCTGTGAGATATGATGTATGTATCTCGTTTGTTGAGCCGTCCCTATCTGCCAGATTTGAGATCATTGGCGCCATCACAAATCTGTTTTTTAACCTGCACCCACCTATTTCAAATTCCTCGAATGCCTTCATAATATCAGGATGTGCGAAAGGTTATTATTTTATCTGCTTATTCCCTGAATCCGTAGAGGCATCAACCTTCATTGATGTCTTGACAGATCTGGACACAAAGATGAGATAATATATAATACCCGCACCGAACTGTACCAGGCCACCCAGAAATTCAGGTAATGGAGTGTAGACATCCATAAGGTATCCGGATGAGCCGGATGTGGTCTGGGCTACTCTGGCAGCACTGGCCTGAAAACCTGATCCTGCTCCATAATCTCCCTCCTTCAGACCACCCACGTTGATTGAACTTCTTGAAGGTGTGCCGAATCCTGCTATGCCCATTCTGACCACATATATTGTTCCCGCAATCCACAGAAATGGGGAGGATGCCAGTGGGATCATCAGAAAACCCTGAAGCATTCTACCATAAGCCCCAATTTTTCCGGCTCTTTCGCCTCTCATATTTATCCTGGAGGCAAGAAATGATCCAATGCCAGTAGAAATGTATGACAGGGTGAACAGGATTCCAATTTCTGTGCTGTTTGCATAGGGATACATGACCTTAAACCACAGGGAAATTATGGGCATTGAAAGACCAATACCCGCACCATTGAATGCATTGGCAAGCATTACCTTGCCAAGATGCTTTCTTGATCCTGACGTGATTAATTTCTTCTTTTTTACAGGTGCAACTTTCCTTTCACTCACAAGAATGATTGATATTAGGGAGATGAAAACAAGTATTGCACTTACACCGAAAAGAAAACGGTATGAACCCGCTGAACCGTAGAGAAATTCCACATACTGCCTCATTATAACAAGAATCCCTCCAAAGGTTGAGAAGAATGCTCCTACAGATGTTATAAGGCCCAGTCGGTTAATTCTTGACGAAGGGTCTTGCCAGTTCTTGGCTACAATGGCAGTGGTTCCCGGGGAAAATGCACCCCTCATTCCACCGGGTCCACCCCCTATTCCCCCTATGACAGAAATATAGATAAGCGGACCGGATTTGACAAAGAACAGGGAAGTGAGGGATATCAGTGGAAATATCTCACCTATGAATAGAGTTGCCCTATAGCCAACTCTGTCCCCCAAAGCTCCAAGTAAAATTGTCTGCAATATTGTGAATAAGATTACAAAGAAAGCCATGATACCAACATCAACGTTGCTAAATCCAATGAGACTAAGATAAAGTGGATAAGAGATAGCAGAAAAACTCAGGGCAACACTTCTTGCGGCCCTTGATATGAGAAGAAAATTGAACCCCCGATTATACAAACCTACATCGCTCACAATAGGGTATATATTTAATTGAAAAAAGGTTTATCACTTAAGATTCTATCATTTTTGGACAAATTAAATCATTGCCAGGCTTATGTAAAGGGGATATCATAGGAAAATGAGTTTTGAAAACCCAAGGATTATCATTTAATTCATTGAATGCATAATATTACTTTCTCTGGGAAATTAATATGAATATCAGGCAGTCATAATAATTTCCAGAATTAATCTTAAAATCATAATTCGAATTAAATCCAAAAATGAAATAATAAAATGGACTGAAAATTGGGCTTGGGGTATGGTAGAGTTAATATTCCAGTCTGGCACCTTCCGCCAAAGATTTCAATTTCTGCAGAGCAATGCTTTTTGGTACTCCACCCATTCCTGAAAATGTTTCAAAACCACAGTCCGTTCCGCCAAGTACTCTCTCCTCACCAATTTCGTCAATATCTGAAACATTATGTAGCTTCTGACTTACGCTTTCAGGAGTTTCAACGAAGGGGGATTTAACATCTATCACACCAACAGCAAACCTCAAACCTTTTGGCCATCCATATTCCTTAACATGCTTCCTGATAATAAGTGGATCACCTGAGTGCCTTGGATTTGCCATCTCCCCTACAATTGTTCCCGCCTTAAGTTTCAAAACTTCTGGTAATACCTTGGAATAATCTGGATCTGTAAGGTGAGATGCAGAATAATTTCCATAGCAGTAATGAACCCTTATTCTTTCAGATGGCAATCCCTTGATTGCTTCATTAATTGCTTCTATGTGCTTTGGTAAAACGTCGTAGAAATTTTCTGTCCAGTCTATGCCAAGGCTCTTTGCCATTGCAAGATCAGGGGCATCTATCTGGAGGTCTACACCATCAACTGATAATATAGACCTATATTCTTTAGCCAATTCTTTTGAAAGATCAAAGAGATAATCTTCGTGATCGTGGTATGCCTCTCCAGGTGGATAGAATACTGTTATGACTCCTGGTGAAGGGGCAGGTATAAATATTCTCTTTGCACCCAGTTCCTTTGACAGTTTTCTTGCGTCTTCTGCCTCCTTCTTTGACTGCCTTTCTCCAGTATACACCAGCCTTTCCTCGATTGCCGGTAGATCAAAAACCCTTGAATCCTGTATTGCCTTGCCCATGTATGGATTTGCTTCCATCAACTCCCGGTAAAATTGCTCAGAAAATCTCTGTGATATTCTCTTTTCCTTTGAAAAACCACTGAACCTGTTTGGTATATAAGTTGTATAACCAGATTTCCTTTGCTCTCCGTTGCTTACCCATGTAAGGCCTGTTTCAGATCCAAGGGGATGAAGCTGGTCGGATATTGCAAGAGATTCAGCTGATCGAATAACATTTTCATAACTATCATCAATCTCTCCGGTTTTGGAACTCTTCAAAAGTTCCCCTATTTTTTCTGTTCTGAAGAAACTCCCAGTCATTGTTGTTTCATACATTTTTTCTTATTTTGATCTATTGTAATAAACTTTTGTTAAAGAAATATGTCCCTGAGTAATATTTTAACTGATCATTCTTCTGATTTTACATTAATTTGTGAAGTTTTCACTAAATTTTTTTTGAGCATTGCAAAGAATTAAATCAACGCGTATGAGTAAGTTTTTATTTCAATTTATATTTCCGATGTGCAGGGGCTGTGGGGTAGCTTGGTATCCTACGGGCTTTGGGAGCCTGAGACCCCGGTCCAAATCCGGGCAGCCCCATGAATTGTACTTCCTATTTATCTGCTTTTTTTCTGTATGATCCTCTAACTTCCTAGCTGTTTTTTGTCTTTGTATACTTCCGGCCCAAGATTTCTTGATTTGAAAACTGTTCATACTTTTGTGCTTTTCTTAGAAAAGTCTGTTTCAGGTCGAAAAGGAAATTGCAAATATCTATCAGTTTTACTCACCTGTTTATAATCATTGATGTAATGCAAAAAATAGGCTTTTGATGCTTCTTCATATCCTTTCAATACAAATTAGATCATTTCCACCTTTTAATGGCTGGAAAGCAGGGTCATACATTGTCAACCAGTGCATTGTAATGATGATTATCTTTTAGCAGAAAACAGAGTATAGTCTCATATCATTTCCTTACAACATCAGTTAGCACAATGTGATGCACGTAAATCCCTCAAGGCTACGAAACCAAATATTATTCTTGCGTCTTTTAACCTCATAGGCATACTTGGTGATTCAATATGAGAAAAAACTTCAAAGGATACATCTTCTTTGAAGGATAAGAATTGTTTTCCTTCACGGATATTCTTATCTTATACTCCAATAAATGGGAACTTGTATTCTTATGGTATCATTACCATCCTGCAAATCTTAAAATAAAACTAATTTTAATTTTCAGAATACTCAAAAGAGCACACTAATTTAAGAATCTGCAAGAGTGAAAACACATTTTCACAAGCGATTCATCCTGATTATATTCTCAGAAAAATTATAGTATGGAGTATCATTCATAAAAGATGGATAAAAATTACGTTCTAGTTACAGGTTCCACAGGTGGGCTCGGTAGTGCAATTTCATTTGAACTCGCAAGGAAAGGCTTCAATTTATTGCTTCATTATAATAATAATTCTAGAGATGCTAAATCCCTTGAACAGCAGTTGATAAAGTCAGGGATTGGAATAGAACTTGTCTCTTCTGATCTTTCACGTTTGGACGGCCCAGGAAGATTGTCTGAAGAAATCATCAATAAAGGTATTCGCCTTTCCGGAATAGTTAACAATGCGGGTATAGGAAGACCAGGGAATGCTGCAACTGTTGAGGATGATGACTGGGATGCAGTGTGCAATGTAAACCTCAGAGCTCCCGTTCTCCTGTTAAAAAAACTTCTTAAGGTTATGGACAGACCATCTTCAGTGGTTAATATTGCCTCTGCAGCCGGGTTAAGAGTGGGAGCCACAAGCATTTCTTACGAAGCTTCAAAGGCAGGGCTCATTCATGCGACCAGATCAATGGCCTTAACACTTGCACCAGATATAAGAGTGAATGCAGTAGCTCCAGGTTTTGTAAAAACCAATATGACAAGTAAAAATCTATCCAATGAAAAAGTTCTCAATGGGATTCTTGCTCGCACGCCAATGAAGAGAATTGGTACGCCTGAGGATATTGCAAAGCTGGTAGGTTTTTTGATATCAGATGATTCTTCATTCATTACTGGAGAAACTGTTGTTATTGACGGAGGGATAACACTTTCTTGAAAATGTTTTATGCAATTATGTTTCATTTATAGAGAATCAATTAACTGCCCAGAGGGCGGATTGGGATTTCCCTGTTTGCCCAATTATTCAGAATTATTTTTGGCAAAGAATAAACTTTCAAAATCTAAATTTAGAAGGTTCAGAATCTGATTTCTATTTTGATTTATAACAAAATATAATTATTTTCTTTATAAGAAAAAATATTAAATAATGGCAGACTTTGGCAATATGAATAGTGATAAAATACTCCAAGAAGCAGAAGACTTGATCTCTGCAAAGAAATATGAGGAGGCTTTTGGATATCTTGATGCTGCAATTTTGAAACATCCAAAGGAAGTATCTTTTCTTGAATTATACGCACAGACCCTGTTCAAACTGGGAATTCTTCAGAATGCCGAAGAATATGCAGAAAGGGCAATTAAATATGGAACAAAGTCTCCATCAATTTACAGAATAAAAGCAACCTGCCTCTTTAATAATAACAAGTTTGGAGAAATCTCTGAATATGTAGAAGAGGGACTTAGGCTTGCACAGAAAGATGACTCGGAGATGAGTAAACTATTTATTTTGAGTTCTGCCTCAAAGGTATATGAGAATAAAAATAACTGGTACGATGAGGCATATGCTCTCATAAGTAGGGCGATTAAAAGTGATCCATATAACAGGGATGCACTCCTTGTCTCACTGTTCATAAATTCAATTAAGGGAAATTTGGAGAATGTGAGAGATGTGGAAAAGATAATTTCCGGAAATAGAAATAACAATCTCAATGTGCTTTATTTTATTATTAATGCCTATATGGGGACAGGCGACCTGAATACCTCATACAATCTCATAAATGATTTGCTGAAAAAGGGTGGAAATGAAGAAGTTTCTGATTATTCCATATTTATGCTTTATTATGAAATTTTGAAAAAAAGGGGAGACACCTCTGAATTCTTTCCCTTACTAACTGAATTCTTAATAGGCTCTTCGGATGAGCGAAGAATGAATTTCTTCTTATCATTACTCCATCTTGAAAACTATAAAGTGCCTGTTCTTTACACTGGTGATTGGATACCCCTTTTAACTGAACTGATGGACAGGGAGGATCACCAGATACCTGGGGAAATAATGGATTATGTCTTGAAAAGTGATTATCTGGATGCTTGCATAAAATCAAAGAACGGAGATTCTGTTCTTTTTATGTTCAGGGCAATATCGACCTTTTTAGAGGGCGATCCCGATGAGGGAGTACCCTATATTGATAAATCCATTGAAATAAAAGAAAACTGGTTAAACGGCCTCATAAAGGCGGTTCTTCTTATGAACACCAGTGAGGCTTCTTACGAAACCGCAGAAAAGGCAGATATCATTTTACAGAAATGGGAAAAGATTGAGCCAAATAGGGCTTCCATTCATCAGCTCCGTGCCATAATTCAGAATTTTGCGCTGGGCCAGGACGGAAGAGAAGAGATGGATGAAGCCAGAAAGATAGAGCCATACCTTTATCCCATGGTTATCACAGACATAATGATACGAATTGCCCACAGACAATTCCTTCAGGCAATTCAAATAATAGATGATTACAATGACAGAGGATTTATACACAGTATAGAAGTATTTTATCAAATTTCAATGCTAAAGGCGTACTGCCTGGAAGATATACCAAAAGCTTCGGAGATGATGATGGAAATCACGAAAAGTCTGAAATCTTCTGATTCCTATGAAAATTGGGAGGGGATGATAATGAACAGAAAGAAATTTATTCCTCAGGAACTGTATGTGGAAAATCTTCCAGTGCCTCTTTTCTATCCATTTTTGAATCCGAACCCAGATGAACTCATTGATGCTGTGAGGAGTGCCTTTATACTCAGAGTGCTGAATGTAAAATAGTCTTCCACAAAGTTTCGGAGATTTCTAATTTTTTAAACCTTAACCACTCCTCTTTAACTCATATGAATAAATAGTTTCGAAGAAAAAATGCTCCTCTCCCATAACTTTGAATGTGAATGAATATTTTTCAAATTCGCTCATCAGCATATCTATGTTTGTTAAACTTGACAGGATGATAAAAATGCTTCCATTCTCTGATAGATGTTTCTCAGATTCCAGAAGAAATTTTCTGATAACATGAAAACCGTCATCCCCACCATCCCACTGTTCGGATCCATTTATCCTGTCACTGGTTGGCAGATAGGGTGGATTGAAAATTATGGTATCATAGATTCCGGAAATATCACTGAAGAGATCACTTCTTTTGCATGGAAATTTTACACCATTCCTTTTTTGATTCCTTATTATGCATTCCACTGCCTTTTCATTTATATCAGTACACTCAATTTCATAACCAATTTTTGCAAGATAGATGCTGATAAATCCAGAACCTGAACCGATTTCAATATTTCTACCACTGGCCTTGACAGTTTTGGCAAGCAAAAATGTATCCTCAGATGGTTCATATACTCCTTCACAAATTTCCAGATATACGTGAATTCCATCTAATTCATAGGATTTCTCCACAATCTGATAGATAACCTTCCCATAAAAGCCTTAATGAGAATGAATAAGGAATTTTGTTAAAATAGGAAACACCACCTTAGACATGGTTAAATAAATAGCATAAATAAGCTTGCATAATGACGACTGTTATTACAAGTCCAACTCTTGTATTTATTCCGGAAAGCGAGCTCATTGCAGATTATGTACTTTCCTTTGTGGTGCTTGCCTTTGTACTGGTTGAATTCTATCGAAGGTACAGGAAGGCAGGGATTACTTTTGTCCCTGCTGTGAAATATCTTTTAAAGAATCTTAGAAGATTTATAGCCCAGATATTGAATTATGGTGCCCTTCACAGAAAGAACATAAAGAACAGATATGCAGGTTTCATGCACCTCATGATTTTTTACGGGACGCTTATCCTTTTCATATGTACATCCCTGATATTTCTATCCCATGACATATTGAAAAATACGGTTGGATACGGAATACTTGTTGGTGATTTTTACCTTAATTTTGAAGTTTGGGCCAATATTGGTGGATTAATGCTCGTGCTTGGTCTTGTAATGGCCATGTGGCGCAGGCTCAGAAAAAAGGTTCCGCTGGACACCATAACCCAGGATTTCATTCTCATTACAACTTTTCTCATTCTTGCACTTGAAGGGTTTTTCCTTGGTGCTCTGAAAATATCACTTGACAGACAGAGCTTTGATATTTATCGTTTTGTGGAATGGCCCCTAAGTTATATATATGCACCATTGGGAATAAGTGGAACTTTCGGAATCGAGTTTTATCGCTCCCTGTGGATGGTTCACGTTCTGACTGCCTTTGCTTTGGCGGCCTATCTTCCATTTTCAAAGCTTTCCCACATGTTCTATTCTGCCATTGGAATAGGTGTACACCCCCAGAAGAAAAGGGGTGAGATGACAACTCCATTTATTCTGTCGGAGGCCATAGAATCTGGCAATTTTGACTTCAAAGTTGGAGCCAGAAATGTGGTTGATTTATCATACTTCCAGAGAACAGATGCTATTGCTTGTACAGACTGCGGCAGATGTGAAAGAGCATGTCCTGCAGTGGCCTCAGGTACAGATCTTGATCCAAGAGTTGTGGTGCAGAATATTCAGAGGGCACTCTGGAATGGGGATGCACCAATAATAGGTACAGTACTTTCGGAAAATGCCGCATGGTCATGCACAACATGCCAGGCCTGCGTTGAAGAGTGCCCTGTGCTCATAGACCCTCAATCCTATAACCTGGAGGCAAGAAGAACACTTGTTATGGACAATAAACTCTCAAAGGAAACATCAACATACCTGAACAACCTTGGAAACACTCAGAATCCCTTCGGAGGCTCAAACGCAGACAGAGATAAGATGCTTGAATATGCCCCAAAGATTTCAGAAGGCGTTGATACCATATACTGGGTTGGCTGCATGGGTGCCTTTGATCCTAGGTACAACAAAACAGCGAGGGATGTGATAGATATACTTAAAAAGGGCGGAGTCTCCTTTGGACTTCTTGGCTCTGAAGAAAAATGCAATGGAGAGACTGCAAGGAGGATGGGTGAGGAAGGTCGATTCCAGGAACTTTTACTTCAAAATATTGAAACTTTTAATCAATACGGTGTGAAGAAGATAATCACTTCGTGTCCACACTGCATGAATACCTTTAGGAATGAGTACCCCAAATTTGGGCTCAAAGCTGAGGTGGTTCATCATTCCCAGGTTATTGAAGAGTTGCTGAAGGATGAGAAGATTAAGGTGAAGAAGACAGAACAGACAGTTACTCTTCACGATCCATGTTATCTTGGGAGGATAAACGGGGAATTTGACAATACAAGACTCATCCTCGAAAGCACAGCCAATCTAAGGGAGATGGAGAAGAGCAGGGAAAAGAGCTTCTGTTGCGGTGGTGGAGGAGGAAACTACTGGTATAAGGTGGAAAAACAGGAGTCAATAAGTAAAATAAGGATGAAGCAGGCATTGGACACAAAGGCCGAGACCCTGGCAGTCGCATGCCCATTCTGTACAGCCATGCTCGAAGATGCATCAAGGACAATGGATGCTGAAAAGGATATCAAAATAAAGGATATTGCTGAAATTGTAAGGGAAAATATGGAATAGAGGTATTTTGGATGATATACATAACGGAGAACGAGGTTAAGGAGAATCTTCCAATGGAAGAACTTGTGAATGAACTTGAGATGGCCCTTGTGGATTATGGCAGGGGTGATGCCTTCTCAAGTGCGAGGAACAGGATCTACACTGGTGAATCCTTCCTGAATACCATGCCTGCCCACTGGAAAAGGTACGGACTATCTGGCCTGAAGACATACATTGCTGGGAGAAATGGGGTAAAATTCGTTGTAATATTGTTTCAAGAGAAAGATCCGGATAATTTCTTTGTTATTGAAGCCGACAGACTTGGGCAGATGCGAACGGGTGCACTTCCTGCGGTTGTGACCAAGCGCATAAGACCGGAGGGTAATTTCCTTCTTATAGGAAGCGGTTTCCAGGCGGAAACTCAGCTGGAGGCCATGGCGACTACCCTTAAACTTGAAGAGGCAGGTGTGTTTTCAAAAAATACCGGCCATGCAACAAAATTTGCCAACTATATGTCAAGTAAGCTGGGAATTAAAATAATGGTGCTGAAGAATATATCAAACTTAAAGGATTTTCAAATAATATCCACTGTCACAAACTCACAGATTCCATTTCTCCGGAAGGATGCCATGCCGGAAAAATTTCATCTCAATTTAGTGGGTGCCAATCTGAAAAACAGAGCAGAGGCAACTCCTGAAGTGATGAATATGGCAGACCTGATTGTTGTTGAGCACATGGAACAGGCCATGAATGAATCTGCCGAGATTGAGAGTGTGAATGATAAGAATAGGATCGTTGAAGTGAAGGATTTCATGACAGGCGGCAAGATGAAGGGTGAAAGGACAATATTCAAGACCATGGGCATAGGTCTGGAAGATATAGTTGCCGGAAGAATTGTGGCAAAGAATCTTGGCTATTTGAGGTAATTTAAAATGAACGAGGTAAATCCCTGGGGTTCTTCCCAGATAGAAGATTATGAAAGAATGAGGAAGGAGTTTGGAATTCCTGAGTTCAATTTTTCCATGGACAACAATATATTTGCCAGACGAAATCTTATAATAGGACACAGGGACTTTCAATACATTTCTGAGTCAATTAAAAGAGGAAACAAATTCTATGCAATGACAGGGCTGATGCCTTCTGGGGATATGCACATAGGGAACAAAACTGTCATAGATCTCATCATATATTTCCAGACAAAAGGCGCGGATGTCCATATAGCAGTGGCGGATCTGGAATCCTACGCAACAAGAGGTATTTCACTTGAAAGGGCGAAAGAACTGGCCATTGAAAATTTCCTGCTGAATTATATTGCCCTGGGTCTCAAACCCTGTAATTTTTATTTTCAGTCCGAAAGTGCAAAGGTCCAGAGATTTTCATATGTACTTTCTAAGGAAGTAAATATGTCAGAAATGAAGGCCATTTATGGCTTTGAAGATTCAAAAAGAATGCTTGAAATAGAATCTCCCTTAATACAGGCATCGGATATAATGAGCCCTCAGATATATGGTGGTCCTGCACCAACAATAGTTCCTGTGGGCGCAGACCAGGACCCTCATATCAGGCTTACTAGAGACATATCAGGTAGAATGAATATATTCAGACTCAGCACTGAAAAAGGCATCGAGATCAGTATTGGAGGCAATGATGACCCCACTGAATCAATGAAAATGGCTGAAAAAATTCTTCAAAATAACAGGGCAGATAAAATATACAAAAACCCAAAGTACAGAATCATCAAAGCGGAAGGAGAAGATGTGGATCTTTTTAACCTCATGCAGGACCTTGCCATTGCAGAGAGAAAAATAAACAGATTTTCCACCATAGCACCCTCATCTGTCATAATGAGACTTGAAACGGGTATCAGGGGCGGAAAGATGAGTAAATCCGTGCCAGAATCAACCATTTCCCTGAATGAAGATCCAAAGGTTGCAGAGAAAAAGATAATGAGAGGCGTGACTGGCGGTAGAGAGTCTATAGAGGAACAGAAGAAACTTGGTGGAAATCCATATTCCTGCCCTATCTTTGAACTCTATCTATACCATCTCTCCAGCGATGACCGGGATCTCAATGGAATTGCAGAGGACTGCATATCAGGGAAAAGAATGTGCGGAGAATGCAAGAGAGAGGCAGCAGACAGAATGGCCTCAATGTTAAGGGATCTCAAGGAGAAGAGGGAAGAGGCCAGGGCCCAGGTTGATCAATATATAAGGGTAGAGAATGAACTGTAGCATTTGTGGAAAGAAGGCTGTGTATGAGAACAAAACAGGTAAGAATTTCCTGTGTAAAATGCATTTTATGGAAAATGTAGAGAAAAGGTTCAGACAGGAACTGAGACGGGAGGTGAAATTTGGAAGGAATGGTACAACCATATCAGTGGCCATATCGGGAGGAAAGGATAGCTCAGTTCTTCTATATCTCCTCCACAAAACACTTCACATGAGGAGGGATGTGAATCTTGAGGCATTCACCATAGATGAAGGAATCAAGGGATATCGAAGCTCAGGTCTTGAATCGGCAAAAAAACTGTGTTCGGATTTGAATATAAAACACGTGACAGTATCGTTCAGGGAAGCCTTTGGAAAAGAACTGGATCAGATTGTGGCAGAGAATAGGAAAATGGAAGGATCACCATGTTCTTACTGTGGACCCATGAGAAGAGATCTGATGAACAGAATGTCCCTGGAGCTGAATGCGGATTATGTTGCTCTTGGGATCAATCTTGACGACTATGCACAGAGCATAATGATGAATGTGATCAGGGGAGACTTTGAAAGAATGGCCAGGATGGCGCCGCACATAAGAATCGTGGATGGCTTGGTGCCCCGAATAACCCCCATGAGAAAAATATACGAAAAGGAGGTCAAGCTCTACGCTATTCTCGCTGGCATAGAGCACGATGCGAACTGGTGTCCGTACGCAATGAAAGCCCAGAGAAACCGTGCAAGGGAACTGATTAATGAACTGGAAGAGGAAAAACCCGGGACAAAACTTGCCATTGAGGGTTTTTTAGAGAAATTGCAGGATAACATTCAAAGGGAATCCGTGGTAATTCAGAAATGTCAGAATTGTGGGAATCCAGCCAACGGGAAATACTGCAGTAGTTGCATAAAGAACGGCTTCGCTTAAAAGGTAATTTTTGCATATTTTTTCACAGTTTTTCAAATGTTGTGATTTTTAAGGCAAATAATGACTTATATCTGAGGCTTTCTATCTAAATATGCATAAATAATTTATAATTTGAAAAGTTGAAAAAATGACTTACGTTTTTATAGATCCGTTGGCCATAATGCTTATCGGACTGGCGATGGGAACTGCAATTGGAGCTTTTTATTTCTTCTTTGCAGCCAGAAAGCAGTACGATCAGATTAAGGCTCTTGTTATACCTGCTATGGGAATTGGTTTATTTGATTTTATCAGTGGTTTCTACATGTCATTCTTCTGGCCCATGAATGCACCATATGCCTACGCATACAACATTCTCTTTGGTGACCCTCTGCTCATGTTTGGTCTTCTGCTATTAATAGCTGCTTTGATGGGGTACAGGGAACAGGAAAATGTGAAGGCCGGGATATTTCCATTGATGCTATCTGTTTTTGGAATATATGTACTTGACGGTGCATACAGTATATGGAAGCTGAATCTGGAACCTGCCTACGATAATTTCCTCATGGCTATGGGAGTGTTCATATTCGACGGTGTTGGTGCACTGCTTGGACCCATCATGTACCTCAAGCCCGATAATGATACAAAGAAGATGATATATTACATAGAGTGGATAATACTTGGAATAGGTACTGTGTTCGCACTGGTTCTTGGATATCTGGCTCTGTATGGGCATCTCTCCTCACCACCATAATCTTTCAAAATTGAAGTTAGAGTCTTTATATGGATCTCTTTAACATTCTGGGGGTAACCTCAATCCTCCTGCCACCAGATATATGATCGTATCCATGTATTCATGTGCCTTGAACCCATATGAACGCTTGAATGCAGTACGTATCTTGTTGTTCAATCCTTCAACAACAGCT
>NZ_JBLSDF010000035.1:0-18827 GCF_052315355.1 Cuniculiplasma thermophilum | reverse complement strand
GAAGAGAGTGCAATGAAGATCATTTATCTGAGAGCAGCAGAGATAAATGATAAATGGTCTATGAGATCATTGAGGGGATATTATAAATGCATTGATGAGATTAAGGAAATGTTCCAAAGGAGGTATCCTTTATAAATACACAACATTTGGGACACTATGAGAGTTCTTTTTAAAGAATTTATTTGGAGCGAAATCTCCAATTCTATTGCAAAAATAGATTTGATTTTGATAATAGGTTTTTCTCCAAGTCCCAAAATACATTGTTCCTGTACTGTCAGAAACTTTTTTCACAGGTTCGGTATGGCATTTATTAAAGCCACCTCCTTCTCAGGAGAAGAATAAGAAATCAATATATACAAACCCTAAATGTATGAATGTGAGTGGGAGTTTGTTAAAAATTAGAAGAATAATTACAGGTTCTCTAATGACAAACACATACATATTATCATCAGAGGGTGAATGTATGATTGTGGATAGTAGCAGGGATCAGAGCAAGGTTATTGAAGATATATCGATGAACGGTCTTACTCCCACAGGAGTGGTTGCAACACATGGACATTTCGATCACGTGGATGGAGTGTTTCAGATTCAGGAAAAATATGGGATTCCTTTCTATATGCACAGTGCAGATATTGAAATGATGAAAAATCAGGATACACTAATTAGAAAGATGGGAATGGACATTGATATAACCGTACCATCAAGCATCAATCCCATTAATGACAAAACAGAATTCAAAATCGGAAGCCACGTGATTAAGGTACTTGAAACTCCTGGGCACACGATGGGTAGTGTAGTCTTATATTCAGACGGCTTCATTCTTAGTGGGGACACACTATTCAGGCTTTCAGTGGGAAGGACCGATATGGGAGGGAATCAGGAAAAGCTAGTTAATTCATTGAAGATGATCGGAAGCATGAGAGAAAGCACAAAAATTTATCCCGGGCACGGGGATTCAACAGACCTCAGGTTCGAGATACTGAACAACACATTTCTGAAAAATGCTATTAAAAAGGGGAGCCTTTATTAGGAAGGCATTCAGGGGAGTTCCCTGAGGTACCATATTCTTTCCTCAATCCCAAGTCTCCTGTTTGAAATTATGGAATGGAAGAAAAGGAGAGAGGATAGCCTGTTTACATATTCCTCTATGACCGGACTTATTTCAACCTCGTCCTTTGCCTTAACTAGATCCCTTTCCAGTCTCCTGCACACGGTTCTGGCCATATGGAGAGAAGTGGATTCAACACTCCCACCGGGTATGACAAAAAGCTTTATCCTACCGTACTCCTTCCGGTAAATGTTAACCCTTTCCTCCAGCCATTTTACTCTCTCTTCCGTTATGGTTCTTCTGCTGGCCTGTGCAGTAATGTGTTCCCCACAAACGAAAAGGTCAACCTGAACCTGTTCCAGATCCTTCCTTATATCGTCCCACTTAGTATTAACAAGAGCGAAACCTATAAATGAGTTCAATTCGTCAAAATCCCCTTCCGCATCAATAATGTGAGAACCCTTGGTGACACGCATTCCTGTACCGGTATCTGTTTCACCTTTGTCACCTCTTTTTGTATACATAATCACAGTAATTATCATCTGTAATTAAATTTTATGAAGCTTTTTTCACAAATGTGTAGATAAGTTTTAAAGTTTCTTTGGTCAATTTTTAAATAATACAAATTCATAACAAATTATGGAAAATGAAGCTGAATCCTATGGAAGATTCAAAAACCTTGTACACGTGATGCTTGGGTTACTTGTATTGCAGCTTATTTTTGGGGTGCTAGTGAATATTTTTACCAATAACCCGACAAAGGTCTCTTCTACATATAACTCCATGAATGTGGAGAAGGCTTTCTACTTTGTCTTTGTGCAGGGTGGAATAGAAATAATTCTCCACGGAGTACTTGCAGTTATTTTGGTTCTGTTCAGCATATACATTCTCCTTGTGGCAAGGGATAAGGGGTTGATATTTGTAATGCTTTCAGGTTTTGCCTTTCTGTCTCTTGTTGGGGCCAGTATAAGCGGCATGTTCCTTGTGGAACAGAACATTTCAGATCCCTCACTATCTCTTGGAATGCTTGCCTCTTTCATATTCTGTCTTGTCATATACGTAATAATGATGATCTCAGCAAAAAATTACAAAAAGACTCAGTGAAAAATTTCTGATGACACAAACAATATAAATAAAATATTTTTTATTTAAATAAAAGATATATTGACTTTTATTGAGGATTAACGGAATCCTGATTTCTCATCGTATATCTTTGTTGCTAGAGCCATCTTATCTCTGACAGGTCTGAACATTATGGAATTAAGTGAAACTGCATCCCTGTAAAACTTCTCTACTCCAAAATCCTCCAGATAACCGTACCCTCCATGGAACTGCAATGCATATTTTGTGGTTCTTCTCGCAAATTCTGCAGAAATGGTCTTAAGCATCATTCCTGTAAGAAGATCTTCCTTGTCACCAAATAAGGTATTTTTAAGAATTTCCATTTCACTCTTAAGTTCACTTAGTCTGAATGCCACAGGTTCATAATCCTTGAGTGAATAGTTGAAAGTTTTTCTGACCTTGGTGTATTCTATGGCCTTATTCAATGCCCCTTCCGAAAGGCCAAGGAATATGGCAGCTGCGTGCCATGATCCTTCTTCCCAGATCTTTTCTGCTTCTTCCTTCGAAAGTATTTTCTCTCCACCAATTTCCGATTTTGAAATATCTGTTTTCAGCCCTCTCAGACCAAGAGGCTTTTTGTTTAAAAGTTGAACACTGGCATCGCTTATCAAGATACTTCCATCTTTCCTATCCACAACAATGTTCTTAGAACCTGGCTCAATAAGCAGATATCCCTCATCATCCTCTCCCCCTTCCATCATTGATCCCGGGGCGAAGCCATACCTGATTGATCCTGAAAGAACTTTTGAAATTTCATCTTTCTTTCCAGCCTTTTCTAAGATTCTAAGTATTATAGAATTATTAAGAAAGACATGAAATGCGACAGATGGTGATACACTGGCAAGCTGGAAAAGTATGGCATCATAGCTGGCCCTGTCAAGTCCAGCACCACCCATTTCAGGAGGAAGTGTTGCCCCAATAAGGCCCTGTTGTATTATTTTTCCATAAAGTTCTTCGGGTATGCCCTCCCTCTCTATTTTGAGTGCGATATCTGATATGTTTCCATCTGCAAATTGCTTTATTGTCTGCATCATCATTTCTGTCTGCTCATTCATTTTTATCACCTTTCATCATAACTCTTGAAATTACTATTTTTTCAACTTCGCTTGTTCCTTCCCATATCTCCATTATCTTGGAATCTCTGAATAATCTTTCAAGATCAGTCTTAAGTCCATAAGACCCGGTTATCTCCATTGCAGTTTCAGCTGCGAACGTTGCGGTTTCTGATGCATAGCCCTTCGCCATGCTTGTTATCATTGGATTTGGTCTGTAGTTGAAAAGATAGGAGGCAGCCTTATACATCAGGAGCCTTGACGCTTCTACTCTTGTGGCTATCTCTGCAAGTTTGAATTTTCTCTCTTCTCCGACAAAATGCCCTTTTGCCTCCTCTGATATGAGATAGGCTGAAGCCCTATCCAGTGCACCCTGTGCAATTCCAATGGATTGAGCAGCCACGAAAACCCTTGAAATGTTGAAAAATTCCATTATATAATAGAAACCCTTGCCCTCCTCTCCAACAAGATTTTCCTCGGGCACCTCCACATTATTGAGTATTAATTCACCTGTGTTTGTGGCCCTTACGCCAAGTTTTCCAGTAAGATGGTTAGTATCAAAACCCTTGAAATTCCTCTCTACAACAAGTACACTCAGACCATGATGCCTTTTTTTAGGATCGTCCGGAGGTGAAGTTCTGACAAGCATAACAAAAAAGTCGGCTATGGTTCCATTGGTTATGAACATCTTTGAACCGTTTACTATGTATTTATTGCCCTCCTTTCGTGCGTTTGTCTTCAATCCCGCAACATCACTTCCTCCTCCAGGTTCTGTGACCCCAAGCCCCATCATGGCCTTGCCTTGTGCAACTCTTGAAAGGTACTTCTCCCTTAGATAATCACTTCCGTGGAGCATTAAAACCTCTGCTCCAAAGTATGGAACGGTGGCAGAAATTCCAAGTCCAGGATCGACTCTGCACATCTCTTCAATGGCAATCATGGTCTTCCATGGATTTGAAAAATCAACCAGACCTTCTCCAAAGGTTTTCTTTCTAAGTTCATCCGGGTATTCTTCATTTCTGTCGCACTTTTCTGCCAGTTCAGGTTTAAATTCTCTGAGTGCGAATTCTCTCACTTTCTTTCTGTATTCTTCCAGTTCTTCAGGTAGATCGAAATCCATTATACCGCCTCCACAACTACTGAATATCCCTGGCCACCTCCAACACAGAGGGTTGCCACGCCATATTTCTTATTCCTTTCTTTAAGTATTCTTCCAAGTGTTCCCACTATTCTGGCCCCTGTGGCTCCAAGTGGATGTCCTATGGATATACCTCCTCCATGAACGTTTACCTTTTCCCGGGGAATATTAAAAGCTTTCATTGCATTCAGAACCACCACTGCAAAAGCTTCGTTTATCTCCCATATGTCAATATCTTCAGGTTTCAGTTTGGCCTTTTCCAGAGCTTTTTTGGTTGCTGGAACCGGGCCTTCTCCCATTATGGTTGGATCAACCCCCGCCCAGGCAAAGCTTTTTATTTTTACCAGTGGCTTCATACCGTACTCATTCATCTTCTTCTCACTCATAAGAGCCACGAGTGAGGCACCCGCATTTAGGGGAGAAGAGTTTCCTGCAGTAATAACACCGTCTTCTTTGTAGGCAGGTTTCAGTTTCTTCATATCCTCCAGAGTCGCATCTTTCCTAACTGCCTGATCCTTATCAACGACTATGGTTTGTCCTTCATGCTCTACTTCCACTGGAAGGATTTCCCCTTTGAAGTAACCATCTTCCTGGGCCTTTGCAGCCAGCTTATGGCTTTCATAGGAATATTTATCCATTTCTTCTCTTGTTATACCTCTAAGGTCTGCAAGTTTTTCTGCGGTAGCAAGCATGTTGTAAGAAATATTCATCTGATATTTCATGTACTCCGGTCTCACCATGAGCCTCATATTAGGCTTCACGTGAGGGTTATTGCTAAGGGGAACGTGCGTCATGTGTTCCATTCCACCTGCCAGTACCACCTCAGAATTTCCCGTCATTATTTCCATAGCCCCAATAGTAACTGCGTTCAGGGAC
This sequence comes from Cuniculiplasma thermophilum, assembly GCF_052315355.1. Lineage (NCBI taxonomy): Archaea > Methanobacteriati > Thermoplasmatota > Thermoplasmata > Thermoplasmatales > Cuniculiplasmataceae > Cuniculiplasma > Cuniculiplasma thermophilum. Next base: position 13,591 of record NZ_JBLSDF010000035.1, on the reverse strand, counting down.
GAAGAGCAGGCCCTATCCAATGACATGCTTGGCACATTGAAAGGAAGGCCAGCAAGGAAGACGGGATGTCTTCCACCGTAGGTCCAGTTCTCATCAGCCTGTATCGCACATCCTGTAATCATATCATTTATGTCGTTTGTATTTATAGACGATTTGGACACAACATCCTTTATTAACATACCAAGAGCCTCATCCATCCTTATAGAATTAAAAACATCTCTTTCAGGCTGATTCGGCCTTGACCTGGAGAACGCTGTTCTCCTGTAATCAACAATATAAACATCGTTTTCGCTCATAATCACACTGGTTCTATATGAATAGGATTTATAAATAGATTTTCGATATCGACTTACGAAATCGACACATTATTATTCCATAAATTAATTCACAAAGGGATGTATTAAGTATTTAAAAAATGCTTCAATACGTATAAGGAGGTAATGTTTTGTCACTAAACATAATAGTTTTAGTTAAACAAATTATTGATATAGATCAGTTAAGAAATGATCCAAAGACTGGCGAACCAGTATTGCAGAACATACCATTGAGAATTGAGAACCTGAGTAAAAATGCAATAGAGGCCGCAGTTCAACTGAAGGAAAAGAACGGTGGAAAGGTAACTTGTATTATTTTTGGTACGGACAAATCCAATTCTGCCATGAAAGAGGCCTATGCTATGGGTGTTGATGAGGGATATATAATCACGGGTTATGCTGGCAATAATCCATATCTGACTGCAAAGATAATCTCTGATAAGATCAGGGCAATAGGAAAATACGATGTCGTTATCCTTGGCAACCAGTCAGCAGATTCATATACCGGACTCCTCCCTGGTCTTTTATCTGCAATGCTTGAAGCTCCACTTATGGGAAATGCTGTGAGCATTGAGGCTGATGGGGACACCATAAAAATTAAAAGAGTTCTTGACGAGAGTGATGAGATAATTTCAGGAAAAACTCCATGTGTTGTGTCTGTAACTCAGGAAATAAACCAGCCCAGGCTTCCCCCTGTACTTCAAATTATGGCTGCTGGTAGAAAGCCAATAAATGTGGAACAGGCAAAGATTGAGGTTACTAGTCCATCAAAGGTTCTCAGTAATCTCGCACCAAAAAGCGACAGAAAGAGAGAAGTATACGAAGATGTGGATAAGGGAGTGGAAGCAGTTTCAAAGGCAATAAGAGGTGAAATCAGATGAAATTTTTAGTGTTTGCAGACGATTCAAAATCGGTAGCTGGACTTGCAACTAAACTTAGAGATAAGGGGGAGGTTTCAGCAGTTACGCTGGATGGTCAATCCGAAAATTGCCAGAACTATGGAATTAAAAATCTCTATGTTTTAAAGGGAAAGGCCTTTCCTGATAACGTTTCAGCAGCACTTTCTTCTATGGATCTGAACTCATACGATCTTATAATAATTTCATCAAGTCCCCTTGGGAGGGAGGTTGCAGGTATTTTATCAGCCAAACTCACTAGTCCTGCAATGACGGAAGTGTTTGACTTCGATCTATCCTCTGATAAACTGATAACAAAGAGATTCTTCTTCGGAGGGAAGACGATTATGGAAGAGGAATCAAATTCCAAGATCATAACTGTTACTCCAGGTTCCTTTGACGCCAAGGAGGGGGATAAGACTGAGAAAATAGAAACAATAAACCTTTCTGAATCTAAAATCACACTGATGGAAGTAAAGCAGAAGGAAAAGAGTTCAACAAATATAGAAAGTGCAAACATCCTCGTTTCAGTGGGAAGAGGAATAGGTAAAAAGGAATCAATAGAAAGCATCATGCCTCTGGTAAATGTCACTCATGGTGAACTAGCAGGCTCAAGGCCAGTCTGTCTTGATTACAAGTGGTTAAGTGAAGAGAGACAGGTTGGTCTTTCGGGAAAGAAGGTGAAACCAAAGGTGTACATTGCTCTTGGAATATCTGGTCAAATACAGCACATAGCGGGAATGAGAGGCGCCAAGTTAGTTGTCGCCATAAATAAGGACAGGGATGCCCCAATTTTCCAGGAATGTGATTATGGAATAGTCGGTGATCTCTTTCAGATAGTTCCAAAACTTGTGGAAGCACTTAAGAAATAATTCCTCATTTCTTTTTTTATAGAGAGCATTAACCTATTATCCTGTAATAAAAAAGATGAAACCGGGAACCTTTATATCTAATTAAATTAAGAAAGACAAATAGATAATGAAAAACATCCAACGAGAGTCAAAACAAATAATACTTCAGAAAATAAATTAAAAAATATCTGGAAAGCCAAGATTAAAGCTTATGTCTAGATATGCCCAAACTTTATGCAGTTTTATTCATCATCATTTTCTTCTTCATCATCATCCGGTCTATCAGCCGGGAATATAATGTTTTCTGCTCTCAGTTGGGATAATTCTATATAGTCTGTAGGTTTAAAGTCCACCGATTCAAACTGGCCCTGAATTTCCCACAGGTCAAATTCTTCTATCTCATTCATATAAGAATATCACCAATAACTAAACGATTAAGTGGTATTTAATTTTTGCTTTTTATTTATTGCGATTTCTTATAAAATAAAATTTCTTCAACCCCTGCATTGGATTTTTTATAAGAGCAGGTATGCTCTCCAATTTTTCATGATAATCATAACATTTCTACACTTCTTTCAGTAATTTCAGATTTGAATAATTATTTTATTTTTATGCTCATTCTTTATCATATAAGCGAAAATCCTCATTCTATTCGACATAAAATATACGACCGTCAATGTATTTTAAAGAATTCTATGGAAAAAAAGACAGATTTCTTTATTAAGATTGAAAACTGTTTAATACGGTTTTCAATTATTGATTCATGAGTCAAGAAAAAATGTACTGGCTAAACGGTCAGTTCGTGGAAGAGAGCAAAGCAAAGGTGCCCATTCTCACTCACTCCCTGCAGTATGGAAGCGGAATTTTTGAGGGAATAAGAGCATACGAAACTCCTGCTGGGCCATCAATTTTCAGACTCAGGGACCATATTGTGAGGTTCCTGAATACTGCGAAAATTTACAGGATGAAACTTGGTTTTTCACTGGAGGAGCTTGAAAATGCAACCAAAGAGGTTGTAAAAATAAATAATTTAAAATCTTGTTATATCCGGCCATTCGCCTTCTATGACGATGACCATGTAGGTGTAGGAACCAGTGGAAAACCGGTAAGTACATTCATAGCTGCAATTCCATTCGGTAAATATTTTTCTGAGGCAGATGTTGGATTAAGGTGTAAAGTTTCCTCGTGGCACAGGATTGATTCTTCGATTTTGCCCATTCAGGCAAAGGCAAGTGGAAATTATCTAAATTCTGTAATCGCAATGCACGATGCTCACGAATCAGGGTATGACGAAGCCATACTTACCACAAGGGATGGATATGTAGCGGAAGGTCCTGGGGAAAATATAATGATGGTGAAGGACGGGGAAATATTGACTCCAGGGAAGGAAAGCGCAATTTTATTGGGAATAACCAGAGATAGCCTACTGAAACTTGCGAAGGACCTTGGTTACACTGTAAAGGAGAGACTTATACACAGGGAAGAGCTCTACACTGCAGATGAACTCTTTTTTGTAGGTACTGCCGCAGAAGTCACTCCAATTGTAAATGTTGATGGAATAGAAATAGGCAACGGCAAAACAGGAAAGATAACGGCAAAAATAAGAGACGAATACTTCAATATCGTATCAGGGAAGAATCCGAATTATTCATCGTGGTTAACTCCTGTCTCTTAATTTTTCAAATATCCTTTTTCCATATCTCATCATATCAATGTGAGTGTACATTCCTATGGAATTTCTCTTTAAAATTCCATCTCTTCCATCTATACCCTGTCCCTTTTTCATAGAAAAAGCCATATTCTCTTTTGTCTCAATTCTACTGTAATGAAACTCGTGTCCTCTGATCCTGTAATTAACCGGAAATAGGGGATTTTTTACTTCTGCATTTAACTCAGTGTATGATAGTATTGGGCGCTTCTCCATATGGGATTTGCCGCTGAAAACACCCGCCATTCTATATCTCTTATCTCCTGTTTCAAGAGTTTCGAGAAGATACATAGTGCCTCCACATTCTGAATAGATTCTTCCTCCATTTCTATTAAATTCTCGTAGGAATTCAACAGTGTCGGTAGCATTCTCAAGTTCCTCTCCGTGTAGTTCGGGATATCCCCCTCCTATGTATACAAAATCTGGATCCTTCGGGACTTCATTATGGATGGGAGAAAAATATTCCACATTAAAATTTCTTTCAAGATAATCTAGAGAATTTCTGTAATAGAAATTGAAGGCATTATCCATGGCAATTGCTATTTTCATTTCGCTCTTCCTTTCATCTTCCTGAAATACTCCCTCATACTCCCTATCCTCAAGATCCTCAACAAAGTCAGTATCCAGATATCTGCTTATTTCTTTCCCTATGTGGAGTGCCTTTTTCTGCCCATCTTCTACGTTTATTCCAAGGTGTCTTTCTTTCATCTCCAGGTCTTCCCTAAAGGGAATGCTTCCAAGCACCCTCACACCATGTTCTTTAAATGGTTTTTCAACGAGCTCCAGGTGTCGTTCTGTGGAGTATCTGTTCAGTATTACTCCAAGCATTGATTTTCCTTTAAATCCAACCGTATTGTAATATATTGACTCCCCATACTTTAAGACGTCCACAACCAGCACATAGGGAACATTAAGTTTCTCAAAGTACGCCTTTGTTGAATAATGCCTTCCAAGTCCGCTGTCATAAAAACCCATCACACCTTCATAGACTGCATAATCATTATTCTGCGATGCAAGTTTTGGTATGTCCAGATAATTTCTTCCCTGTATCCACCTATCTATGTTATAGCCCTTTCTTCCTGTAATACCTTTCAAAACAAGAGGATCTATAAAATCTGGACCTACCTTTACCTGAACTGGCATATTCAGGGAATAAAGCAGTGCAGACGTAACCGAGGTTTTCCCTGAACCCGTGCTCATAGCGGTTATGCCAATAGATCTCATTAGAAATCTTCAAGATTCTCTATTTCATAAATGTATCCGTTCCACTCTGGAAATTCACTCAGAGCTTCACCATATTTGGAAATAAACCTTGAAACATCCCTTTTCATTAGTATATATTGAATCCAAAGAACATTTCCATCAAAGTAATTCATTGCTGCAACTGGTTTCATGCCTTCCTCTTCAATCACCTCTTCCTCCTTTAAGAGCAGAGGATTTTCAGTCCTTGCCTGATATATGTTTGCTTCTCTGTCTATGGGCACAAATATATCAGGAGGTTCATTGATATCATCAATAAAATATACTGAATCTAAATTTTGGGAGAAAAATCCTCTTACTATCCTTGACCATTTAATCTGTGCACTCTTATCATTTTTCAAATAGTATTCAGGAACAGTTGTTTTGAATATAATAGATTTCAAACTAACCTCTTTTGAGATATTATTTAAATCATCCCTTAGGTTTCTGTAAACTCCCACATATTCAATATCTATTCCATTTTGTACCAGATCGGGCATTATTTCAGAGACAAGATTATTGTATTTTCTGTGATAGGAGATTCTGAAATTAATGTATCCGTTGCAAAAATAAATATAGTCTGTAATAAAGGAAGGGGATTCCAATATTCTGGAAAATTCAGACAGATTGGTATTTTCATAAATGGAGCAGTAATAGTAATCCGGAGCCTCCTTTATTTTTGTTTTGGAGAGAAACATAAGAAAGTCTCTCTTCTCTTCCGTTTCCTTTTTAATAACACTTGTTATCCTGTTATCTTCAATGAAGCACATTCCCTTTAATGACAAATCCTTAGAAAGAGTGAATAGGCTACTGTTGATTGGCACCTGAAATTTAATCATAAAATAATTTTTTGGGTAAAAGTTTTTAATCAACATCCTTTTCCAAATCACATATGTTGATTATAAATTTAGCGTTGTTCTTTAAAGAGATTTAATATTGTAAATTTATCTATAACTCCTTGATGTCTCATGATCAGGATAAAGCGAATCTATGATGATTATAGCATAGAGGATGGAAAGCGAATCCTTGTAGACCGGATATGGCCCAGAGGAATTTCCAAAGAGAAAGGAAATATTGACCAGTGGATGAAAGGCATTGCGCCTTCAACAGATTTAAGGAAGTGGTTCTCCCATGACTTAGAGAAGTGGGAGAAATTCAGAGAAGAGTACAGGAAGGAACTCTGCAAATCAGGTGATCTTGAAAAGCTGAGAAAGGATGAAAACATAACCCTGCTGTATTCGGCTCGTGACAGGGAGCATAATAATGCGGTTGTTATCAAGGAGATTTTGGAAGATTATGAAAACTTCTTGAATCAATGCAAGGGGGAATGATATGTTCAGGAGACTTTGCTTATCTGTGAAAAGAATTTCTGCACAATAACCATTTAATAGCTGCCAAATATATATTGTCAAGATGGAAGTCATTGATCCAGATGCCAGAATTGCTGATTTAGTTGGACTATTGTATGTCCTTCACCACATTTTCAAGGAAAAGACGGATATTTATGAGCTGGAAAAAGAAATGGAAGTTGATATAGATGACCTGATGCCAATTATTTACACTGCCTCCAATATTGGACTTATAGAGACAGATCAGGGTGACATATGGATCACTGAAAAGGGGAAGACGTTCATATCATCAAGTCCAAGAAACAGAAAGGAGATTCTAAAGGGGTCCATAATAAACATGGAACCGATTGCAACAGCCTTAAAACTTAAGGAATTTGATCTGGAAGGAATAATGGAAGAACTGGCAAAGGAGGGGATTCAGAAATATAATAGCCCAACTGGATATCACAATCTCGAAGTTACCCTGATTGAATGGGGAGTATATTCAGGAATAATTAAGAAAACAGAGGATGGCTTCATAGCCTCTCTCTGATCACACGCTGTATATTCCCTCTTCTGCCACGTATTTTCTCTTGGCAAGATCCATCATTTTCCTCGTAAATAATATGGAGTAAACCGCCACGATTATTGCAAAAATAAATGAACCCCACGCGGCCAGAGCTATGTTCCCGTTTGCAGTGGAAATATCTATTGTTTTCATCAATCCTTGGTGTACCTGAAGTGTTCGGTTTCCCGCTATGTTTGGCCAGTATTCGCCTATCTCAAGCCCACCCCATGCGCTGTTTACCGTTGATGTTATTCCTGAGATCAGGTAGGGAAAAGTGGATGGTATTACGACATACCTCATCTTTCTGAAAAATCCCAGATCAAGATTTCTCATTATTTCATTATATTCAGAGGGCATTGCCTTTACCCCCATCCAGAATCCATAGAAAACGTAGTAGAATGTGGAAAGAAAACCAAGAAAGAGGACAAGCGCCTCCTCAGTGTAGGATCCAAATATGGAAGCAACAAAGGGATAAATTCCCAGAAATAGAAAAGGGAAGTATGCGGGAACAGGATATGCACTTATTGTCTGTATGATGGGAATACCTATCTTCTCAACCCTCTTCCTCGTAGCAAAATAGTACCCAACAGTGAGTGCAAGGAATAGTGAAACAAGGGTTATTGTGATGACTCTGAGGTAGTCAAGCATAAGACCATAAAGTAAAGAGGGGGTTTTGGAGAAGAGATAATCCCACTCTTTTATGCTTACACTCATTATAAGTTCAATGGCAGAATAAACTATATAGATGAAAATTATCAGCGCTACTATGCCTGCAATTAAATTTCCTCTCCCTTTTTTGGGTGTAGTGGAGAATAATTCCTCAGGATCTCTTTGAGGTCTTCTTTCTCTGTTATACTTTGCCAGTTTTCCAAGGGTGTTAAGTGATGCCACAGCGGAAAGTCTGGTGGTCTGTCTTATTCTTGGTTTCCCCCTCCTCATTATGGGCATATCTGTATCAACAGTATACTTTGCCACTGCTCTTTCGCTCAGGTAACGCAGGGCGAGAATTATCATAACAATTACAATTCCCATTATTATAAATGCGGTGAGTATTCCATAGTAATTGGACTGTGCAAGGAGTGAAGATATTTCAGTGCCTATTCCAAAGGTGGCATAGCTTGTCAGCCCGATGGAAAAAACCTCGCTTACTGTTATATAAAAAAAACCGTCAGATACACTTGGAAAAAGGTTAGCTGCAATTCTTGGAATTGAATAGGGTATGTAAATCATTCCCATTTTATCCAGAAAACCGTAATTGTAGTTACTGGCAACCTCAACCATTTCGCTTGGTACCGTTTTAAAAGCCTGATATTCCCCCATCCAGATATTCCACACAACCGCTGTGAATACAAGAAAATCTGCCGCTAACTCCACACCAAGCTGACCACCTATCCTGTCTACAAATATTATGAGGACAACAGGAAAGAATGTGATAACAGGTACGCTTTCAAAGATCTCAATAAGGGATATGAATATGTTTTCGAAAATCTTACTTTTAATGGCCCCGTAGGCAAGCAGCCATCCTGAAATTATTGAAAGGAGAATGAGTCCAAGCACCCTTATACTGGTTGCCAGGACTGCCAGTGTTATTGTAAGAAGTGGAATCCCGTTAACTGTGCCTATGGAGTTAGAATTAACTATAAATTCCACTCCAGGCATCACTGATTCTTCACCCCTTTCCTGGTAAGGTATGAGTACAGCTTATCAAGCATCTGATCGAAACTAGGATCCCTTGGACTTCTGGGCCGAGGTATATCAATATCAACCTTCGCAACAATCGTTGCTGGATTTCCGTTGAGTATGAACACTGTATCGGATAGTTCAATAACCTCCGTGAGGTTATGAGATACCATTATAACCGTCTCAAGAGGGCTGTCTTCATTAAAGAGAATATTGTATATATCCTGCCTGAGACCTTCTGCTGTAAGTTCATCAAGATGGGCAAAAGGTTCATCCATAAGCAATATTTTTGGATCTGCAGCCAGGGATCTTGCCACGGCAACCCTCTGCCTCATCCCACCACTCATCTCCTTGGGATAAAGATCGTTGAAACCCTGTAAACCCACCATTTCAAGAGCATGGGATGAAATCTCCTTTATCTTTTCCTTTGGAAGGTTCTTCGTTCTCACAGAAAGGGCAACATTTTCCTCTGCTGTCATCCAGGGGAATGTCACTATGGACTGATGAACCATGGATATGAGAGGCGTCGGTCTCAATACAGGTCTTCCGTGTAGAAGAACTGATCCCTTCTCAGGCTTCAGGAATGCGCCAAGCAACCTTAACAGTGTAGATTTACCAACACCCGAAGGTCCAACAATGGCTATAAACTTGCCCTTCTCTGCCTTGAGGTTAATATCCTGAAAAACTTTGTATCCATTTTCATATCTGAAATCGAGGTCCAAAACCTCAAGCGTTGTTCCAAGTAACCACCATTCCGGATATATCCTCATTGTATAAATGGTATTTGAATTACAAAAATCTTATATCTTAAATTGGGGAAAAATAATTCACGAAATCAATCCTTTGATATGATGGGGGTCTTAAGGGCATATTTATTTCCCCATTCCCTTATTGATTCAATAACAGGTTTCATCTCCTTGCCCATGGGTGTGAGAATGTATACTACCGTTATTGGACTGATTGATATGACATCTCTTTTTATTATTCCATTATCCGTAAGATTTTTCAATATTCTGGAAAGTGTCCTTGAACTTATGCCATAACATGATCTCAATAATTCATTGAAACGTTTGGGACCTTCCAGAAGACTTTTAATTACACTAAGCTCCCATTTACCCCCTATTATCTTTAGAGTTTCAATAACCGGACAAAGGGCGTCTCCGGAAATTTTGCTATCCGCCATGATATCTACTTTAATGTAAGTAACAAATGGTATATTAATGTAATTATGATACCTACTTATGGAAACAGAAAGTAAAGAGATAAAGTGGATCAGCGATCCAGCACACTCTGAAATTGAGTTTAGCGCCCGTCATATGATGATATCAACTGTAAAGGGTAATTTCCAAAAATTTACGGTAACTGCATGCGGTTCTCATACGGACCCTGAAAAAGCATCCTTTGAAGTTATTATAGATGCAGGTTCCGTAAACACAAGGGAGAACGACAGGGATAACCATCTGAGATCACCAGATTTCTTCGACGTTGCAAAGTTTCCAGAGATCAGATTCAAGAGTAAGTCAATAAAGAAGGTTGATGCAGAGAAACACATAATAAAAGGTGATCTGACAATAAAAAACGTTACAAAGGAAATCGAACTAACATCCTACATTGAAGGAATAATCAAAGATCCATATGGTAAAACAAGGGCTGGAATAACGGTGGAAGGAGAGATAAAAAGAGAGGATTTTGGATTAACCTGGAATGTAGTGATAGAAGCTGGAAAGGTCATGGTAGGAAGCAAAATTAAATTCACTGGCCATGTGGAAATGATCATGCAGGAGTGATTCATTCAATTCTTTTCATAATGATCCTTAAGCATTTTTTATTCTCTTTTTTTCTCAATCTAACATAATTTTAAGCCTTAACTCATCAATTTTTACATAACATGCTCAGATCGATACCAAGTTTTTCTACAAGCTCCCTTGACTTTTTCGGGACTTCGCTCATGATCTCCGACTTTTCCATTTTGTAGATCTTGATTCTGGAAAGTATGAGGAGCACATCCCTTACACTGTATTTTCCATCTATCATGTTGAGAATCTGGAAGTGGAGATACAGTGACAGCAGATTCAGAAACATGTAGGTGAATAGCATGTGGTCATCCCTCAGGTATGATCGATCTACCTCAAGATCATTTTTGTATACATTGAATGCGTATTCCACATATTCACGCTGCTTGTATAACCGATATATTCTCTCAGGTTCCTCTTTGAGATCCGAAAGAAGGTACAGCTTTCCAAAATTGATCTCATTTTCATCGTACTGTTTTTTGCTTTTTTTATTCTCCTCAATCCGGATGAGATAATCTTTTTCCTCCTCGCTTTTCAGCACAGGATCCTCATATATGTAAACATCTTCATTCCTCTTCCAGTACTTCACAGGCTTGCCATCATACATGAACACACCCATGAAGTGATCCTGTTCAGGTATGAGTGATGAATTTCTTCTCAATGGAATGATATAACTCAGATGTTTTTTCTTTAGTTTATCCACATTTTCAGAGGAGAAGAATCCCTTATGGGCCACGATAACACATTTCTCAACACCTGCCATGTCAATTGTTTTTGACATGGCGGAAACATCCCGTATTGATCCGGGAAGAATCCTAATGAATGTTGGCATTATTCTTGTTGAGGAAAAGAGCATCATAACATTGATCTGTGGAAGATGTATCTCCCTTGAATTATGTCCAGGTTCAAGAAATGAAATATTCTCTGATCTGGAGAATATTGCCGTTGAATCCATGAGCACATATTCACCCTTTTCTGTGAGCTTTCTCATAACGTTGATACTTCTCTCTTCCGGAAGTGATGAAAGCATACCGGATATGGAAGCAGGTGTCATGGATTCATCAGACATGCATGAAAGGTATGTCTTCTCATACAGATATCGAATGGATTTCATTGGAAGTGGCTGTATATTTCTCAGGATGACATAATTGATTATTCTCTCATACAGGTATGGATAAATCTCTTTCAGAACCGGCAGTATGGTCTTTTCTGCTATTCCATATAGAAGTGCAATGTTTCCGTATTCATAATCTGATCTTATCCCCATGACCTGATCCTTCCTCACAATACCATTCTTAGTCACAACACCAAGATATTCAGGAGGAAGAGTCTTTGTCCTCTTCTCTTCCTTTATCCACTTTGATCTGGTTCTGTAAGCGTAGTAATTGTTTCCCACATTACGAATGTATACACCTCTGGTCTTGTATTTCCTGGCCCAGTCTGGAATAGTATTCATACAATATACATGTACATACCATGCATATAAATACTTCTGATACCCATATCATAAGTCCAATGAGTAAAAAAACAGATTTCCATGAGATAATCAAAAACCAAAGTTTAACATGCTATGTAAAAAAGGTGGAGTTAAGGTTTAAGCTTCGTATTTTTTTCCCAATATTAATTGCACGAAAAAGATTTATAAGCACACTGAATATTTGAATCTGTGAATATTTCCAAAGAGTTCGTTCTAGAATCATATTTTCCGGTTCCAGTTCTAATGGATTTTTTTGGAAATCCTGAGTTGTTCTTTTCCTCAATAGTTCACCTGTCTGTTATCAGGAATACAGGGAAAAATAGTTTTGAAGTCGCCATACTCCCTTACACCGACGAAGCTAAGAATATTTCATATTATGGCACTCTCGAAGGCCCTGAGAAGGAATTCAATATTGTAAGATATAAATTGAAGTCAATTAACTTTGGCGAGCACTTTGAAATGAATATTGATATGGAGATTTCACGGGTTGAACACAGTTCAAGGATTAAAATCAAATGGGACGTGATGTCTGAAAGTGAATTATGGCAGGTTGTTACCAAAAGCACAGCATCATTAAACCCTGAACATATGGTAAAAAAGCATCTTGAGCCCTTTATTAGGGAGATCGAAAAAATATCAAATAGAATGAATTCAGATGAGAAGTTTCTGTTTGAGAAGGTAAAAAAGGAGCCAATGGAGTCTGTATCATATATTACAGATAAAATGGAAGAAATCCCAAGCTTCGTAGCCATAGGAAAGTCTGGAAACTCCGAATTCTACGCTGAAGTGCAGGAAAAAAAGATCAAGAAGATAGTATTCAAAAATATGGCAATTAAAAAAGATGGAGGGGATGCAATAATTTCAATTTTAAGTGAGAAATCTCAATTTGAAATAGAACTATATTTTTCTGATTTCCCTAATGCTGAATTAAAAAGATAATAAAATAGTAACTTATTTCATCAGGCTCCATCAACTATCACGGATATGTAATTTACATTCACAGGGATTGTTGTTCCAAAGTCAATGTAAATATACACAATAAGGGTGTTTGTAGATGATGTAATGTCTACAGTCGCGTTAAATTCGCCGTTCACTGTAGTTCCTGAAGTGGATGTATAACTGTCATAAACTGTAAAGTTCACTTGCCCCAAATTTGGAGCAGAAATACTGGTGAAATCCAATCTTTCCGCAAAATCTCCAGTGGTGACAGTTACGCCTTTACTCGCTGGGCCGGCCAAAACTGCTATCTGCGTACCAGTTGAAGTTGAGCTCTCTTTGTAGATCAGTCCTGATTCCGTTGACGGAACATTGCTGGCGTTAAGAGTAGGGGCATTTGTGAAATCCGTATTTCCTGAGGTGTTAATTTCATAGGCACTCTGGGAGGATTTCACTGTTGCAACATTCAGCACCGCAGCGGCTGAAAGACTACTTATCATTACAACCACTACAATTACAGCAATCACGGCAGGGAAATAGACATATTTCTTCTTCGTAACCGGATCTACCTTATATATAAAATTCTTAAGTGTTTTTGGATTCATAGTATCATGGCCTGATAATTTGCATTATTATATAGTTTTTCCCAATTTTGAATCTAGAGGATTTCTAATAACCCCTCATTAAGCACCGTAACATTTATTCATGAAACACGCATGTTGCAGTATGAGTGACCTTCTTGATCATGCGTTGAAGGAGAAATACAACTCAATGAAGATAAATGATCCATTGGTATTCATT
>NZ_JBLSDF010000034.1:0-19221 GCF_052315355.1 Cuniculiplasma thermophilum | reverse complement strand
ATACATAAGGCAATCATTCAGCAGGATGGCGATGAATGATGAGGAAACCGTTGCATTGATAGCTGGAGGTCATGCTTTCGGGAAGACACATGGTGCAGGACCCACATCCTATGTAGGTCCAGAACCTGAATCCGCACCCATCGAGAATCAGGGAATAGGCTGGATCAGTTCATTTAAATCCGGAAAAGGTGATGATACAATAGGTGGTGGGCCAGAGGTGACCTGGACAGAAACACCAACAAGATGGAGCATAGGTTTCCTCCAGAACCTGTTCAAATATGAATGGGAACTGGAGAAAAGTCCAGCAGGTGCGTGGCAGTTTGTTGCGAAGAATGCAGAGGAAACCATTCCATACGCACACGACACTTCAAAGAAGAGAAAACCCACTATGCTGGTAACCGATCTGGCTCTTAGATATGATCCGGTTTATGAGAAAATATCTAGGTATTACTTGGAAAACCCAAACAAATTCTCCGATGCATTTGCCAGAGCCTGGTTTAAGTTAACGCACCGTGATATGGGCCCAAAATCAAGATACCTTGGAGATTATGTTCCAAAGGAGGATCTTATCTGGCAGGATCCGCTCCCACCACTGAATCATGCAGTTGTGGATGGAAAGGATGTGGCCATGTTAAAGGATTCAATCCTCAGGGCCAACCTGAACTTACGGGATCTTGTATACACCGCCTGGTCTTCTGCATCCACCTTCAGAGGAAGCGATTACAGGGGAGGAGCAAATGGTGCAAGAATAAGGCTTGAGCCTATGAAAAACTGGAAGATCAATGAACCAGAGAGACTCCATAAGGTTCTGGGCACATTGAATAGCATAATGGAGGAATTCAATGAAAATGCAAAGGGAGGAAAGAAAGTTTCAATGGCTGATCTCATTGTTCTGGCCGGAAATGTTGCAGTTGAAAGGGCAGCAATGGAGGCAGGTTTCAATGTAGAAATTCCATTCACACCTGGTCGTACAGATGCAACACAGGAGAATACTGATCCTGAAAATATAGCAGTCCTAGAACCGAAGGCGGATGGGTTCCGCAATTATAGGGATACGGCTTATATGAAGGGGCTTCCTGATGAATTTCTGTTGATTGATAAGGCACAGCTTTTATCACTTACAGTACCAGAAATGACAGTCCTTATAGGAGGTTTGAGAGTTCTTGGTGCAAACTATGGAAACATAGGCCATGGTGTATTTACAGAGAATCCAGGAGTGCTTACCAATGATTTCTTTGTAAATCTTCTGGACATGGGTATAGAATGGAGACCGTTGGATAATTCTAGAACGCAATTCGAAGGGGTGGAAAGGAAGTCAGGAAGAACACTATATACGGCAACCCGTGTAGACCTTATATTTGGGGCACATTCTGAGCTTAGAGCTATTGCTGAAGTATATGGAAGCAGTGATGGAAAGGAAAAGTTTGTGGGAGACTTTATAAGGGCATGGAACAAGGTGATGATGCTGGATAGATTCGAACTGATAAAGTAAATATATCTCACATTCAAATTTCCTCTCGGATCAATTTCATAACGTTTACAGCAAATTATGTCAAATCATATTTTTCATAGAATCAAAAAAATTATGAGAGGAATTTTAGAATCTTAAAAGTAAGTCAATATTCACAACTGAGATTATTCATTAGTGCAATTCATGGGAAAGGTGTTAAGGTGCGCTCTTGACCGCATAATGTCGCTACCCTTAGTGCGAAATCAAATCCGAATTGCAAGTCCTTTTCCTGATTTGTATAATATCAACAAACATTGACACCTTGAATAAGAACAATTTCTTGATGAAATCTCCTACCTTTCTTTTCTTTTACCCAGATATGCCAGCTTAGTTTTCAATGGCTTGGTCTGATCGTTTTCTGGAATATTGCATTCACATCCCCATTTGCAATCCAGAGTAATCACATATCCAGTGGGCCAGTTTGGCACATGGTACAGCTTTACCCTTGTGATATGGTGTTTCCATTGTCCTTTGAAAAAACCACTTCATGGGCGAAGTTTTTGCAAATGCCAAATTTTAAACTTACCATTTATTAATTGTATAAGAATATCCAAATGGTCTGATGCTTACAGATGGATGGATTAGTTGCATAGTGGTTTCTTGTGTCCAGGTATTCCCTTAAAAGATTAATCAAAGCCCATTGACCTATTGGTTTTTAGTCATTCAATTTTTATCATTGATATGTATTTAAAATATCTGAATTTACAGATAGTTATCAGTGATACCTTAACAAAGTATCACTAAATGCAGATATAGGATGAGTGAAAATTTAGATCTAATCAACCTGTTTTTACTTGAGAAACTTGAGATTTCTCCAGATTCAAAGATAAAATGGTTGTATCCTATATCGATTGGAGAGAGGGAATTGCTAATTGATTTGGCAATTGAGTCCCAGGACACTATGACACTTGTTGAAATAAGAAGTAGAATAAATGAGGACACCATATATAGAATATATGCCTATTCAAATCTGATAGATAAAAAAATAGTAGGGAGAAAAAATATAAGAATGGTCTGTGCTGGAAAATCAGTGAAATACAGCACTGAAGAACTTGCTAGTAGACTTGGTGTAGAGATTTTGCTTATTCCTCCAAAATTATATCAGTACCTTCCAAATGAAGCAAAAACATCCGAGATTAGTTCGCCTTTCGTACAAATAAAAGCTGGCCCTTCAAGTCTTACTTCTGAAAAGGCATGGAAAATTGTCTGTTTTTTACTGACTGAGAATCCTTACAACATACTTTATGTTTCTAAGAAAACCGGTGTCTCATATGGCTGGACAAACGGTATAATTCATAAACTTGAAAAAACTGGGATGATAACTTCAGATTACGGTTTAAAAATCAAAGATATTGACAAACTTTTCAATGTGGTATCGTGGGAAAGACCCCTTGAGAGTCTGCTCTTAACGACCATAAATACTAATTTTAAAACAGCAACCCAGTGCATAAAGGAAGTCGCCATCAATCTCAACAGACTTGGAATTGATTATGCGTTCACGGCCCATTCGTCTGCTGTTTCATATGGTTCATCCATAATGAGAGAAGATACGGCATACATCTACATCCCAGATCCATCCGACAGAGGGGTGATTGAGGCATTTTCAGAGAGAGAGGCGGGTGGATGTAGATTAAAGGTGTATGTGCCAGAAAGAGACGTTGTGAAGTCTTCGATTATGTTTAATGGCATTCGAATTGTTAACGTGTGCCAGAACATACTTGACCTTGCAGGATTGGGCAAGGATGGAAGGATTGCCGCAAAGGATCTGGTGAATAAAATTGGTAAATAAAGAAGGTAACAAGTCCACTCTGGCAAAGGATTCATTCGATGAGCTCAGATAGATTTTTGACTGGAGCGTAGCTAAGAGATTATACACCAGGTGATATCATTCTTATAGGTGGCTGGTCAGTCCACTCATTTAATCCCTGGAAATATTCACTCGACATCGATTTGATTGCAACTGCCCGCTTCAAACGTCTTTTGACGAGACACCTATATTCAACTCGGGGTTACGGAAAAGAAAGGGATTTCTCAGGAAACACATTATTTTTAAAGAGATTGGAGTCCGGTGAAATTTATCTTGACTTTCTACCAAAGGAAGGTAAGTTTCACGGAACTGACAAATTACTCGATTTGACGAAAATACAATACCAGACTGTTTTCAAAAATATTTCATATTCCTCTGAGCCTGAGTTCCAGGTGATTGTTCCAGAGATTTCATTCCTGCTCTTGCTTAAGTTAAAAGCGGCATGGGACAGACACTTCGATTTATCGCTTGATACCGTTATGAACAAGAATTACTTAAGTGAGAAGTTCTCCAAGGATTGTGGTGACATCATTGCGTTACTTCAGAGTGACGAGTTTCGGGTTGCCAGACTTGATTGGTTTTCTTCAATCATGTACGGATTTGACTTCTTGCTTGATTTCTTGAGGCAGGGAGAAATAGAAAAAGATTCAACCTTTGACAGTATTTCCCGTAGGGAAAACGATAAACTAATAAAAAAGCTGTTGTCTCTTATTTGATGGAAGATTAAATTTAGTGGTCCTTATGATTATCAGGGAATATCTCTAAAAGTATTCGCTTAAAACATTAAGGGAATCCCGACCAGTCCATTTAATGCATTTTGCTCCTCAGGGAAGTGCCCACTTCGGGCAAAATATACTGATCAATCCCTGAAGCCTCAGTGCAAATTGAGACTTTGTTGCCTTTCTTTAGGATTTCGAATATCACTTCGTGGCTGGGGATGACAACAAAGATTCCCCTGTCCAAATAATACGAACCAATGGCTCGGATTTACAAACTGGCTATGATCTTTGAATTACAATTTCCCTTTATTCCATGGTGAGAAACAGGTAAGAGGATCATGGGGCTAAGATAATTAGGAAAATTATCAATAAATTCAGGCCATAGCTTATTTAAAATGATATCCAGACTCGTCACCCGTACAATTTTTCCACGTGATTCGATCTGGCTTGCGATGATGAAATCTTTAAATGATGGATATCGGTGAAAACAAACTCAAAGGGCGCAAGAATCAAGATACATTCCTATTTGATTTCTAAAATGGCTAATATAGGTGTCACTTTGGCACTTGGGACAAAATGTTTTCTTATAATAGATTTTTATTTTAGCCCTATGGCTTTTGTTGGAGAGTGTTCTTCTTAGTGTTATGCTATCAATTCTATTTGTTTTTGGAAGAGGACTTTCATTACCCATAGTTCTGGTATGAAGGTGGATAGTTTTATACCAATATACCATTTAAATTAAAATGAAAGTGAAAATGAGTATATTCATAGACAAACAGATTTGGATGGAGCTTAAGAATTTCGCATTACAGCGAGGTAAGGATATAAGCTTCATCCTGGAGGATGTTACCGAAAACGAGCTGTATTTAAATTTAGACAAATCCTTGATGAAATATTCCAGATATGGCAAATCTGAACTGGATTTTGAGCCGATTAAACCAAAGGCCAAGGTATCTGACCTAGTAAAGAGCATGAGGGATGATAGAGAAAGTAGCATATCTTGACAGCAGCGCAATAGTAAAGAGGTATGTGTATGAAAATGGCTCGGAATTTATTCGCACAAAATACAGTGAAGCTTATATGGGAAGTGTTCTATTTTCTTTTAATGTTTGGAATTTTGGAGAGGTTATTGGGTTATTTGGCAGGGCCCACAGACAGAAAAGAATTACAAGCGAACAGTTGGATGAAGTTATGGACAGATTCTCCAATGAGACTATGAGGCTCAAGAAGATAAGCAGAATGAGGATGATCACCTTATCAGAAAGCCTGCTGGAAAGCAGCTGGGATGTTGTGATAAAACGCCGTATCTGTGTTACCGATGCCTTACAGATTACAAGTACTATTGAAGCTGAATGTAACGAGTTTTACACTGGAGATGAAAAACTTCATAAGTTAGCACTCTCCTCAGGCTTAAATTCGTTTTATTTGGGATGATCATTGTCGCCTCAAAATAAAAAAGGTGCTTCAATTCCAGTGTGCTCAGCAATATTCGCTTAATCCTTTGATTAAATCCTGACCGGTCCACTCTGAATTTTTCTGAGACTGCATATAATGGAAAGTGAGGATTTTTTCGTCAGTTTTTCAGGCTGAAGGTCATGAAGGCTAAAGCATTGATCCATGTGAGCAGGGAGTTATACAATATTTTTTGAAGAACCCGACAGAATTAAATTTTGAGTGTACATTCCTTCTAAATAACACTGTCTGGAGATGGAGAAATGCTAGACTCAACTTTTATCGAGGTTATCAGGCTGATAAGCAAAAGCATACCGTATGATGTTAAATGGGCATTAGATGGAAGTACTTCTCTGGCACTTCAAGGAATAGACGTAAAACCGCATGACATAGACATACTTACTGACAGTGAAGGCGCAGTGAAGATACAGGAGGTGCTTAAAGAATATAACGAGATACCAATCACGCACTCCAGCAATGGAAAATACGATTCTTATTTTGGTATATTTAGAGTGAATGGAATCAAGGTAGAGGTAATGGGAGATTTACGTGTATTCAGGGATGGAAAATGGAGCGCACTGCAGAATCCATCCAGTATGGATACTGTTCATGTGAATATAGAAGAACTTTCAGTTCCAGTAGTATCGGTGAAAAGTCAAACTGAAAGCGGATATCTGAGTGAAAGATTGAAACGGAAAGATTAGCAATAAATCGTTTTATTTGTATTCTCATGCAAAAGAAATAATAGAGAATACCCTATGATTTGATGTGGGCTACAACCCTGATAAGATACTGATGAGGAGTGAATTAGATAATGTAACGAGCGATGTTTCTGATTATGTCAATCTGAACCTGCCAAGGCAGATTATCATTTGCGGTTCGAAAGGATGTGGGAAAATCCCGAGCTTAATGTCAATGGCAATGAAGGAGAGCAAATCCATTCCGTACTACTATGTAAATGCAAGGGAGAACCCGACATCCATAAAGATATACAGGACAATGACAAGAATATCCAGCAGAGGCCATGATATCGATGAAGTAAAAAGAAGATTTGATTCGCTATTATCTGGAAAATCCATAGTTATTCTGGACGAAGTAGATTTCCTGCAGGACTATGATATTCTTTATCATATAACCAGACACACCAAAGCAAACCTCATTCTTTTAACACAGAAGGTTTACTGGTACAAAGATATGAACAACTAAAGCGTTAAGAGTTCGCTTCAGCCTGATCATATAGTATTCCACGAATACACCGCAAATGAGATGAAGGAGATACTGGAGATGAGGGCAGAGGAAGGCCTTTATAATTACAGCAAGGAGGCTATAGGTCTATTGTCTGCTATGTTAGTAAGGTATTACAGGAGCGATTTCAGAATAGAAATAAAGGCACTGGAAATTATTGGCAGGAACAATAAATGGAGTTACGAAGATGTCAAGAACGACTTAAGACAAGCTTACGTAGAAGTTGAAGGTGGAACCTTGAGAAACCTTGCAGATTGTGTTCTGTTGATACTTGCATCGCTGATAAAGAATCAGGATACTAACAGGGCATACGCTGAAGTATTCAACAACGATAACATACTTCTCAAAGGAATGAGCAAATCAACATTCTTTCAAAGCGTAAACTATTTACAGAACCTTGGATTGATCACATTAATTAAGAAAAATATCTACAAATATTATTATCTAATGGATCAATAGTATCTTTGGAACTAAGAAAGAGGCTGTGAATGTGGATAATAATTTGGTTAAGTTGTTTAATGATGAGTCAATTATCTTAAAAATCAGGAATAGGCTTCCATATCTATTCCAGTTAGCAGAGTTAGAAAGTTCTAGAGCTGGAAAAGTTGGTATGCAAGTTGGTTCGAAACGTGAAGAAATTTTAACGGCACTTCTTATATATAATTTTGGAGAACGTAATGTAGAAACTAATATTCCGATTACAGAATCTGAAATTGACGTAAAACTCTTTGGAAACCCTATTTCCATAAAAACCATAAGTGGTAGAGAACCAAACGGGATCAAATTAATTTGGACGGTTGATGCAGAAAAGGCAAAGACGTTCTTGGAAACGTGGTACCCAAAATATGATATGTTACTTGCTCATATAAACTGGGACTCGCGCGGTGCTCTATATTATTTACCGATTGAAGTTCAGTTAGGGGTTTTTAATAAACTTGGCAGAGAAGAATACATTAAGTTACCAAAAAAGGGAACTAATCCGAGAGGGATTGAATTATCAAATAACGCTATAAGAATGTTAATAGATTCTAAAGAAGTATCATCAATAACAATAGATTGGAAAAAGCAACCAATTGAATATAGTCCGTTTAAGAGGTGGGTAGAAATGTGGGGTGACAGTTGATGGAAGAAACAAGTAGAAAAATCGGTTCAAAAACAAGTTCATTCGGCAGTCCAAGCAGAGCGAACCATGATTCAAGTAGATTTTATAATAGCAGACTCTATGAGGGGCTCCCGAGAGAGAGCAACAAGATAGATTTTTCAGAAAATAAAATTCCAGAATCTAGCTTAGATAAGATTTTTTGTAAGTCGTCAGAACGAATGTTGGAGATACCAGATGACAGT
The DNA here is from genome assembly GCF_052315355.1 of Cuniculiplasma thermophilum. Taxonomy (NCBI): domain Archaea; kingdom Methanobacteriati; phylum Thermoplasmatota; class Thermoplasmata; order Thermoplasmatales; family Cuniculiplasmataceae; genus Cuniculiplasma; species Cuniculiplasma thermophilum. The sequence goes on along the minus strand of NZ_JBLSDF010000034.1, from coordinate 11,144 downwards.
GTTCACCTTATGATTACTTCGCCACCCTATAATGTCGGGAAATTGTATGATAAGGACATGTCACTAGACGAATACAGGGATTTTTTAAAAAATGTGTGGAAGGAAGTTTATAGAGTCCTTGTTCCTGGAGGAAGGGCTTGTATCAACGTTGCAAATCTTGGACGAAAGCCTTACATTCCACTTCATGCGTATATTATTGAAGATCTTATCGAGCTGGGGTTTCTGATGCGTGGCGAGATAATTTGGGAAAAGGGAAATACGGCCAGCTCTTCCGTTGCATGGGGAACATACATGTCCGCAAAGAACCCAGTTCTTAGAGATTCGCATGAGTACATACTGGTTTTTTCCAAGAAGAGTTTCACCAGGGGAATTAAGAACAATATGAAATCAACTATTACAAAGGAAGAATTTATGGAATACACGAAGAGCATATGGTCTATAGGGGCAGAATCTGCAACTAGAATCGGTCATCCTGCCCCTTTTCCAATGGAGCTTCCAAGGAGATTAATCAAGCTATATTCATTTGAAGGTGAAGTAGTGCTTGACCCGTTCATAGGCAGTGGAACAACGGCTCTTGCTGCAATCGAATTATTCAGGCATTATATTGGTTATGAAATAGAGCAAAAATATGTGGACATAGCAACAAATAGAATCAGGAGCTTATTAAGCAGTAAGTCCCAAAAAATTCTTGACGAGCATTTTTTGAATGCAAGCACCTAAGCTGTTTTAAAAACCTTTAATGGGGGCTCAAATTAACCCGCCTTGCTTACGCAGTCCATCCCTTCTTTGATTTGCGGCTCGCACCCTTCCCCTAAATATCCCCAGATACGCTTATTTGAGATGATTTCCTGTTCTCGCTGCTCTGGTTGTATGTGTGGTGCTACACACCACCTACCGCTAACGTTTGCATCACTTGGTTCCGCTACGCAGGACTTCCCTCTCGCTCTTAGCTCATCATTCTCTCCTGCAGAGTTCAATTTTAGGGGTATTTGGGTTGAAAGACTTAAGGGGATGTTTTACCGCACAATGCCTTAACGTTTAGTGCGAGATCAAATCTGAATTGTAAGTCCTTTTCCTGATCTGTAAAATATCAACAAACATTGGCCCTCTGAATAAGAACAATTTCTGGATGACGTGCCCTACCTGTCTGTTCTTTTACCTACATATACAAGCTTAGTTTTCAATGGCTTAGTCTGATCGTTTTCTGGAATATTGCATTCGCATCCCCACTTGCAATCCAAAGTAATTACATGTCCGGTGGGCCAGTGTGGTACATGGTACAACTTTGCCCTTGTGATATGGTGTTTCCATTGTCCTTTGAAAAAAACTACATCATGAGCGCAGTTTTTACAAATTCCAAACTTAAGACCAACCATATACCAACCATCTATTATTTATCATTAATATATAATCCTTAACTCCTTTCCTCTGATTCATATTATAAAAATACCTTTAAGGTATAGTGGAAGCGAGATAGTTGTTGAGAATCAAAGAAAATTGAAGTTAGAGACCTTTCTGAACAGAGTCCTGTCTGGTGATTCAATAGATGTGATGAAACAGATACCTGATAACAGTATAGATCTTATTTTTGCGGATCCACCATATAATCTTCAACTTGAGAATGAACTTTACAGACCAAATGAAACCAAGGTGGATGGTGTCAAAGAGGAATGGGATAGATTCGATTCCTTTGAAAAGTACGATATTTTCACTTTTAACTGGCTAAAAGAATGTAAAAGAATAGTGAAGAATGAGGGAACTATTTGGGTCATTGGTACCTATCACAACATTTTCAGGGTTGGTAAGATTATGCAGGACTTGGGTTACTGGATTTTGAATGATATTCTCTGGGTCAAAGCCAACCCCATGCCTAATTTTAAGGGCACGAGGTTCACCAATGCTCACGAAACTTTAATCTGGGCTTCACCTGAGAAGGATTCTAAGTATACATTTAATTATAAGACCATGAAGGCGTACAATGACGATCTCCAGATGAGAAGCGATTGGTATATTCCCATATGTCAGGGTGAAGAGAGAATAAAAATTAACGGACAGAAATTACATCCAACACAGAAACCTGAGGCTTTGCTATACAGGGTAATTGCAGCAACGTCTAGGCCTGGGGATGTGATTCTGGATCCATTTGCTGGGACGGGCACAACTCTGGCAGTGGCCAAGAAACTTAAAAGAAGTTACATAGGAATTGAAAAGAATCAATTCTACCTCAAAGCCTGCGAAGACAGACTGAGTAGGGTTATATCATATGATGCAGAAGATCTTGTTGATTATCCGCTGGAAAGAAAACCTGTAAGAGTTCCCTTTGGATCTCTGGTTGAAAATGGGTATATCAAAGGTGGAGAAATTTTATACTCATATGATGGAAAATACAGTGCAACAGTGCTATCAAATGGAACCATCTCTATTGGCGAAACCACAGGGTCAATTCATAAAATAAGTGCTAAAATCCTTAACAAGCCTGCAAACAACGGGTGGACATACTGGTATATAAAGAATGGCAAAAGGATGGTAAAAATAGATGAACTTAGAAAGAAATTCCTTGATGAGACAAAAAGTAAATCGGAATAGAGACGTAAAACCGCGACGAGATTTACTTTCTAACTTTAGTAATTTTTTTAATTGGTTAGGATGTTTCTTAATTGCCCAATAATTAACATTCGCCAACAGAATGAAACAAAGAATGCATCTATTTCACAGAAATCGTTCATAAAGGGATCGATCATTGATTCATATTTTTTCTATTCCTTTTCTACACTTTTTTATATAGCTTTTCCTAAATTGAACTGTTTCCTAATTTTATTAAATTCAACACAGTTTAACCGGATGTCGGGAACATTACCCCGATCCTTATCACAATGATGAAAAATACATACCCTCCATTTATTATATGTTTTTGTGGAATTTTGCCCCACTCCGAATAATATTTTGCTGATATCCGGATATTCCTCCCTTTCTGCTAAAAGAAAATTGAATGATTCCCTAGTGACCCACACATGGCTACATCCAAATAATTTCCTTCATAACAGTAATGCCACTTAACCTGATCCTTTAAAATTCACAGTGATCTCGTGTATCGGTAAAGGGATCGCCAATAGACTTAATCTTTTGGAATAATTCCAGATGATTTGACCACTATTGGATTCATACACATTGATCATATTTGATGATGAATGTGTTGTTTAAGGTTTTTGGAAAACCTTGATCATTAAATTCAATTGGAAGAGATCAGCTTTCTAAGCATGCCGATGAAGTCATTTATATTATCGTCCAGTATGGCAAAGAAAGCACCATCAGTATCCTCAACAACTTTTATGGACTTTCCAATCAGATTTCTCCCTCTTTCTGTGAGGGAAATTAGATGAGACCTTGTGTCACTTGGATTTTTTGACCGAAGAACCAGTTCCTTTTCTTCAAGAGAGCGCAAAACCTGAGATGTCATCATAACATCAGCACGGGCAAACCTTGCAATCATAATCTGCGTTGTTTCCATCCCATGCTCATTCAACCATAAAGTGGATGCCAGGATTACAAACTGTACATGGGTCAATCCCGATTCTCTTAAGGCTGCTCTCATTTTTCTTTGCCAGAGGTTCATAGTCTGCCAGAGTAGAAAACCAGGACTTTCGTCAGGTTTCTCAAATTTTGTATGGATTTTCCTTTGTGATGACATAGGCCTGGACCTCACCCTGATCTGCATATTTTTTCAATGAGAACAGCCGTTCTTGCAAGATTCTCCATTGTTTCCGGCACCCCATTAGATAAACCATTTCCAATCCCTTTTTCCATTTCATACCTATCAGGACAGTCAACTATTATACGGGTGGTTAGCTGAGTCTTCCCATCTGCCAAGCTGGAAAAAGTATGAATAAATTCTATCTTAGCTCCCAAATTATCAATTATAGTTTCATTGGAAAAACCCTTATCTGGGTCCGCAAAAGTAATCTTAAAGTTTGATAATTCCTGTCCTTCTGACTTAATTTTTCCATTAACTCCCTCTTTGAATTCCCCTTCAAGGGATGCACTTTCAATTCCATGATCCCATATTGTCCAGGATTCTACTCTGCTATAAAGCTCCCATATAATCTGTTTCTTTGCGCTGGTTGCCATACTGTGTTCAAATTTCCAGGTCATAATACCACAATGACCATATGATAAGCGCATATATAATAAGTACGCTTATTTCTTTATCCCCCATTTGATTCAAGAAAAATGTTGGTATTTCAAAAAAAAAGAATCATGGTGTAGAGAGGTAGAGGATATTTATGGCATGAACCGAAGACATAGACGGCACATTGGATCAATAAATAAGCAAAAACTGCCCATAAAATCCATAAGGGGAAATCCAAGAAATGAAGAGAAAAACGTTTGGATATCCAATTGGAATCAAAATAAGGTTGCTTCACTCTTCCCATGTCCTGATTAGGACAGCGAAGGTAAATGGAGAATTTATTGTTTGAAGGTTATGCACGCATTTTGTGAGTATTCATAGTCATTAAGAGATACCCCAAAAACCGATGTTTTAGGGAATTTCAAGAAAGATGGATGGAAAAGGATCATAATACTGAAAGTCAACAACAGAAATTATCATATTTTCGGGCATATTAACAGGATATAAGTCTCATTACCAGATCAAGAGGAAATTAGAAAACTCAAAACAAAGTACGGCTAAAAGGTATAAAAATAGTTACTTTCTAACCTTAATACTTTTTTTCAATTGCTTATGTATGGCAGAAAAGAAAGTAACTTTGAAGGTGTTTGGAATGACATGCGATGACTGCGTGAGAACGGTAAGTAAGGGATTAAAAGAGCAGGGTGCAGATGTATTATCCGTATCACTGAAGGATGGCATGGCAATCGTAAAAATAGATAATGAAAAAATCTCACCGGAAGTTCTCGTAAAGGCACCAATCTTTGGTGAAGAATCCCATTATAAGGCACAATTGAGGAAAGTTGAGTAATATGCCCCAGGACTATGATCTGGTCATAATCGGCAGAGGGGCTGCGGCATTCTCTGCTGCAATAAGAGCAAGTGAAATTACGTCCAATCAGGCAACTATTGCAATGATAGGATTTGGACCAATTGGAGGTACCTGTGTAAATGTAGGCTGTGTACCTTCAAAATATATAATAGAAGCATCAAAGGTTGCCAATTCACAAAGAAAACCAAAATATCCTGGAATTAGACCAGTACAACCTGAGATTGACTTTATCAAACTGATGGAGTCCCTCAGAGAAGCCGTTAAGGAAGAGAGAAGGAGCAAGTATGAAGATGTGCTGAAGTTTTATCCTAACATAACACTTTATGAAGGAAAGGCCAATTTTATATCCGAAGACACAGTGAGAATTAGATCCGAACATGGAGATGAGCAGATAAGAGGATATAACTTCATTATAGCCACTGGTTCCAGGCCTTTTATTCCTAAGATTGAGGGACTTGAAGATACTGGATATCTAACAAGTGAGAATGTCTGGGACATGGATAAACTCCCATCTGAGATTGGAATCATTGGAGGAGGATTTGTAGGACTCGAGATTGGACAGGCCTTACGGAGACTTGGCTCCCATGTGACCATCATAAAAAGGCACGACACTATTGGAATGAGAATTGAAAGAGAAATTGGCACCGAACTAATGCATTCACTGGAAGATGATGGGATTTCATTCCTGATAGGAAGAGATATTAAGAAAGTATACAGGAAGGAGAACAGGAAAATTATCCTTACTGATTATGGGGGAAAACAGGAGGAGATTGTGGTTGATGAGATTCTTATCGCCTCTGGAAGATCCCCAAGCATAGAAGGTTTATCCCTTGAAAATGCAGGAGTGCAGTATTCAGATAGAGGGATAAAAGTTAATCGGGATTTTTCAACGACCAATCCTAAAATATATGCGGCCGGGGATGTTGTGGACCAGAAATATAAACTGGAGACGCTTGCTGCAAGGGAAGGTGCAACCATTGCACACAATATTTTTAATAATACATCTGTGGGAATAAATATCCAAGAAGTACCATGGGCAATTTTTACCGAACCACAGCTTGCCTCCGTTGGTTACACGGAGGATGAATATAACAGGAATTTTGGGAGGGCAGTTACAAGAATACTTCCTTTGAATTCGGTGCCGAAGGCAAGAATATTGAGGGAAGAGCGTGGAATGTTTAAGATCGTAGCCGATGAAAAAACTGGAAAAATTGTTGGTATTCATGTTCTCGCCCCCTATGCAGCAGAATTTATAATGGAGGGAGTTATAGCAATTAAGAATGGATACACTTACCGAGATATAATTGTGAACAGCCATATATTCCCAACTGTGGCAGAGGGTGTAAAACTGGCCTCACAGTCATTCACTAGAGATGTGGAAAGAATGTCCTGCTGTGTGGAGTGATAGAAATGAAAGTGAAAGAAATGATGTCCAAATATGGATTTGAAGAGACGGTGAATAAACTTCAGAAGTCTGTGGAAGAAAATGGCCTTAAAATTATTTCGACCATAGATGCACAGGCTAACCTGAAGAAGATTGGAATTGAAATAGGGGGAAATAAGATACTTGAGGTGTTCAATCCAAAACTTGCAAAGGAGGTTTTTGAAAAGGATTTGAAAGCGGGAATAGTGCCTCCTCTGAGAATATACATATATCAGGAAAATGACAGTACACATGTGGTTGCACAGAGCGCAGTGGATCTTTTTTCACAGTACAATGGACTCAGGGATCTTGGAGAGAGGGTTGATAAACTCATTGATTCTATCATTAATTCCGTTACACAATGAACTGGTACGAACCTTTAAAGTAAGAAATAAATCAAGTAATTCTAATGAATATTCCAAATATCACACTACCTGTGGATAACCCATAAAAAGCAAGCAATCCCTTAGCGTCTATATGTAGAAATTTTCCTTCTCCTGGGAAGGCGATTAATGATCTTCTATACATTCTATGTGCTACCATATTTTTTTCATGCATTTCTTGAAGATTTCATCATAGAATTCTTCATTCAGTTTATGGTGTTCCTGACTATTAATGCAAATGTAGATTCCATATGAAAATGACCTTAAAAAAATACCCGGCTTGAAAATTATCAATCCATTCATTTCAACTGTGTTAGAAGTCTTAGTTTCATGCGAAAGTTAGATGGCCCTTTGTATACGGGCACCATGGAACGCACTCCTTTACATGTTGAAATCATCAAGAGAGAAAAAATAATAGATAGGCCTATTGCCCTGAAATTTGACTTTCCAGAATACAATCTGCCCATAAGAGTATTATCCGCCCTGTCACTGGAAGAGGTCGAATCCGAAAAAGTAAGGGCAATATATACAAGAAAAACCCAGGGACATTTATGACCTGTTTTTACCTATTAAGGTGAATGACGTAAAATTGGACAGGAAAATTTTGGACAAGAAGCTTTGTTTTTATAATATATCATTTAGAAATGAGGAATTTGAAGGTGAAGTTAGTAAAAAGTTGAACTACCTGAATGAGGAGTCGAAAAATATGGTCGTTGATAAACTGCCCCAAATAAAGCAGATAATAGAAGCCAAGGAATCGTGAGTGGATCAATGAGAATGCAATTTGACCTTACATGGATTTTAAGTTCCATAGCCCGTGTCACGTTTTCCGTAAACCTGATGTTCTATATCCCTAAGATCCATCAATATAACATCTCTCATTAGATCGGATTTAACTCCAGTGAATCCACTCTTTGAAAACACTGCATACCTGTATTTTTTTCCTGGAAATTGAAGTTTCAACGTTTCTGACTTTCTTATCAATGCATCCACGACTTCCATTGAAACGGGAGTTTTTGTCCACTTGCATTCGGCGAAGATCAATTCATTGCGCGTTTCGGAATATGCAACAATATCTATCTCATCCATATCCCTACCTTTTTTCCCTTCCCTATTCCTGCCCCACCATCTGGAAACAGTATTGAATGGCACTCCCAGTATACCCTCAATTATGAGTTCCTTCATCAGGTTCTCGAACTGCTCACCTGCAAAAATAGGAAAATCATCCTTTATAATTTTGAGAACTGCATTGCTGTGAGAACTTTCAATTTCGCTCTTGTGCGTCAATACATATCTGAACCAGAACTTAAGATATGGATCAGATATCCAGTATAATCTTCTCTTAAACTTCTCGGAAGCACCGAAGGGCTTCTCTGATACAATCAAATCCAGTGATAATAGAACGTCAATGTATTTAGACACCATGCTCTTGTCCAGTCCAGAATAGTCGCAAATTTCTCCCAGCGTATGATTTCCCTGTGAGATGGATCTAAGAATCAGCATGTAATTCCTCGGTTCCCTGAACTCGGTCCTGAGAATAAATTCCGCCTCTTCATAGAGTGATGCTCCCTTTGAAAGCATGTTTCCTGACACATTTTCCCAGAAATTCTTACGAGAATCGAGTTTCTGTAGATATTCTGGTATACCGCCAAAGACAAAATATGTATTGCATAAATCCTCGAAATCGTAATTTACAAATTCAGACATGTACCTGAATTTCAGTGGTTGTATCTTCAACTGGCCGCTTCTTCTGCCGTAGAGTGGACTTCTGTAGGATAGTACCTCATTTTCCATCATGCTGATGGATGAACCCGAAAGGATCAACATTACATTCATCTGTTTCAGTATGGTGTCATATATTTTCTGGAAGACCGATGGGATGGCTTGGTTCGCCTCTATAAGGTATGGGAATTCATCTATGGCAATTATGATCTTTGAAACCCTTACTCTTTCCTGAAATGATCTGCTTGATGCCAGAACAGTAAAAAAAGAGAACCAGTCATTAAAATTTGCCCTGAGAATACTGTCATCTCCAAGAAATTTAGAAATAATTGCCTTGAAGTTATTTATGTTTTCCCGATCCCCCTCTGCCGTGGCCAGAAAGTAAACTCCCCGATTGCCGATGAACCTGCTGATCAATTCTGTCTTCCCAACTCTTCTTCTGCCGTATATTATGAACAGTGATGCATCATCTTTGTTCAGTTCATTTTCCAGGATTTTCATTTCTTCAATTCTGTCTACAAAGTGATGTTGAGACATAAGTATAATACTCTAATATCAACAAATATTTGAGGATTTGCAAAGTAATCCTGTCCTTAACACGACATCCCAAATGTTGTATAATCATGAAGGATACCGATCCTGGGACATTTCCTTGATTTCATAAATGCATTTATAATATCCTCTTAATTATTGCACGAACCACATATCGTTTATATATGCTGCTCTGAAACATATCATCTTCATTTAAAAGAAAGATTTGTCAATTTAAAAAGAAGGTTTTGAATGTTTTAATCAGCTAATTACGTAACCCACATTAGGCGTGAATATTTTTGAATTCAAATTGAGATTCTCACTTAGGTTGAAGTCAATCACTATTTTGGTTGTTGAGTGAGGTGATATGTTGAAGGGATGATTTATGAATGCAAATTTGGATGCAAGAGTAAAACTTACATTCATGCCAAGAATCGTAACCGTTACACTTTTGATGTATAGTCTGATCATCGTGTATTTTCCGGAGTGAAGCGTAATATTGGAAAGGAGAGACGCATTTGATATTGTGAGCCCAAGTATGTTTATTGTAGTGGTTGGAACTGAATAGTTTACCCATCCTGAACTGTTACTGTGCAATGCTACGGAAGAAAAAGTAATATAAACTCCGGTAACGCCAGTCATTGCGGGCGCATCTGCGACCATTATAGCCATATTCCCGCTGGATTCTTCCCCAGCATAATATAGATATCCACCAAGACCGGCAAGGATCACTACTACAGCAATTACTGGTATCAGGATTTTGGTCTTCATAGTTTTTCATTATAACTCATATATTAAAATTTCTGGTACAGTTGGACATACACATAATTTATACTGAATGCCCGTAGACGATCCTTTTGTTTTCTAATAGAACTCTATGCTTTGTGCACTGGGGTAAATATACCGTAAAATAAATATTATATTATGTCTATTTGAAATTGGAATTTATGGATAATGGATCAAATATAGAAGTTAAGCCGTTTTCAGTAGATGAGAAGTTCACCTTCAGGGCATCTCTTAAAAGAGGTCTGCCCATGCTGATTATTCCACCTGTTTTACTTGTTATAATCCTTCTCCTGAATAATTTATATTATCTGGAGTACCTCCACGTCATCGTTGGTTCGACCTGGACAGGTATGGATCTTGTCGTAGGCCTGTTCTTTTCCTATGTAATGAAAGGATTGAACAATATGGAGAGGACCAGGATTTCCATGAGACTTACACCAACTATGCTATTCTTTATGCCTTCAATTTCATCGGTTACAATTACCGCAGGAATATATTTGGCCATGGATCTTTCTTTGCCATTCTCTTCGATTTACATAATAGCTGCCCTTGTAATTGCAGCAATTCTTTTTATTCAGGGCATAGGTATATTTCTTCCAAATGAACTCAGAGTATACAGCGAAATTATTCATGGTGCCAAGGATAAGGATAAGATCGTAAGACTTACTATGTTCAATCTCAAGTTATCACTTCTTCAGGTTATTTTTCAGATTGCCATAATACTCCTAATGGCTCACTTTGCAACGGGGGTACCCATATGAACGAAAATAGTGAAATAAAAAGGGTCGGGACTATTTCGGTTCTAATACCATTAATTGCGTTTGTAATATCCCTTGTTATTCCCAACATACTCGCCCTGGATTATGTCCATGTATTGCTGGCAGCCATATGGACTGGAACTGATGTATTTCTTGGTTTTATCTTCTTCATAGTCATATCAGGAATGGATGAAGAAATAAGATACAGGATTGCAGTCAGGTTGCTTCCAATGACAATGTTCTTCATTCCTGCCGTTTCACTTATAGTCCCTACTGCCGGATATGCACTTGCAGTTAGAGAGGGCATATTTACACTGGATGCCCTGTTCATATCCATTCTTGCAATCTCAGGGATTCTCATAATTTTGAGCTATGTATTCATACTTGGAAATTCTCTCTTTATTTACAGATGTCATGAAAAAAGTTCTTTTGGCCACGTTGACATGACGGTGTCAGCGTGAGAGTCGGAGAGGCAGTCGTCTTGTCTCTTGGCCTGCGAGGCCGCTTTACAGATTGACTGCCCTTCGTCTCGACATAATACCCT
>NZ_JBLSDF010000033.1:0-19315 GCF_052315355.1 Cuniculiplasma thermophilum | reverse complement strand
GATATCTTTTTATCAAACTCTTCCATTATTCATTGCCTCCTTGGGTTGTTCTTAGGAGGCATCCTTTTATGTTTCATGAAATTTATCCATTGTTGATGGAGTCATTTCATTTGTTCTTACACAAAATTCGGGATACTATCTTAAGGTTCAATTTTAACATTTTTTAATTAAAGCAATGGATAATAGAATTAATAGTTTCAATCCTATTAAGGTTCAATTTTAACAATAAAAGAAAAAAAAGAAACAGCAAGCAGCATCGACAGTTTCAATCCTATTAAGGTTCAATTTTAACAATTTATTTCAGATATCTTTAGAAAATTACATATTCTGTTTCAATCCTATTAAGGTTCAATTTTAACCGTCATATTTTTATTTAAAGTAAAAGTTCCATTATCATGTTTCAATCCTATTAAGGTTCAATTTTAACATATTAAAGCAATTCGCATAACGAAAATTATTGTAATTGTTTCAATCCTATTAAGGTTCAATTTTAACTATTCAATGTTGAATTTATGTATTTGCTCCTTATATTGTTTCAATCCTATTAAGGTTCAATTTTAACCGTACTGGGATCAGAAATAAAAAACGGAACTGAAATGTTTCAATCCTATTAAGGTTCAATTTTAACTCCATTAGGCTATTCTATATTGTAATCGAATACAGCAGTTTCAATCCTATTAAGGTTCAATTTTAACCTCTCAGCCAATCGATGACCAACTACACGAGTATTCAGGTTTCAATCCTATTAAGGTTCAATTTTAACTGAAGGAGAAAGAAGAAAAGTGTGAGTGCGGATACAAGTTTCAATCCTATTAAGGTTCAATTTTAACTTCTACAAAAATCCAATAACAATAAATCCAACAGACAGTTTCAATCCTATTAAGGTTCAATTTTAACTGGATCTATGTATTGCATTCCTGCGTGCCTGTATCCTGTTTCAATCCTATTAAGGTTCAATTTTAACGAGTTTGCCGCGCTTGCTGATGTGTTCATTGAGAAGTTTCAATCCTATTAAGGTTCAATTTTAACAACATACATACCACCACTTTTATTGTGTAGTGAGTTCCAGTTTCAATCCTATTAAGGTTCAATTTTAACTCTATCTCTCTATGATAAACATGATTAGAAGAAAAAAGTTTCAATCCTATTAAGGTTCAATTTTAACTGAGGAAACTCATTATGCCACCGATATGCGTGATCAGGTTTCAATCCTATTAAGGTTCAATTTTAACAATAATATAGTTTTTATGTCTTATCAAAATGGATATGAGTTCCAATCCTATTAAGGTTCAATTTTAACTATGGGAATAATTTTACATTTACAATAAATTCATTTCGTTTCAATCCTATTAAGGTTCAATTTTAACTCTGTAAAACCAATTAATAATATTAATTTTAATAATATGTTTCAATCCTATTAAGGTTCAATTTTAACTGCTTATCGATCTTTCGTTTGTTGGCTTGTATAAAGTTTCAATCCTATTAAGGTTCAATTTTAACTGAAGTATGAACTTCAGGCGATCAAGGAACAGTTAAAGTTTCAATCCTATTAAGGTTCAATTTTAACTGATACCATTTTTCGCAAGCAAGGAAACGAGAGGAAGAGTTTCAATCCTATTAAGGTTCAATTTTAACTTTGATAATTATACTTATAACGCTTTAAACAATGGGTTTCAATCCTATTAAGGTTCAATTTTAACCAGGAAAAACACAACCTAATTTTTGGGTTTATTTTGTTTCAATCCTATTAAGGTTCAATTTTAACTGTTTAATATCGAAGATTAATTTTAAAACGATTTAAGAGTTTCAATCCTATTAAGGTTCAATTTTAACGAATGCAGAATTATTAAATAAATTTGTTGATAACATAGTTTCAATCCTATTAAGGTTCAATTTTAACGGTATAAGTTGTAAAATAATTATTGAAGGTTCATAATAGTTTCAATCCTATTAAGGTTCAATTTTAACCTAAAATTTCCCATTGCATTACATTTCCTTGATTTTGTTTCAATCCTATTAAGGTTCAATTTTAACGATTTACATCTACAAATTCAACGTGTTTTAGTGAAGTTTCAATCCTATTAAGGTTCAATTTTAACTTTTCATCTTTTTTATTCATATATGACCAACTCCATGTTTCAATCCTATTAAGGTTCAATTTTAACTGGCGAATCCAGGCGTGGTGGTAAAGGTATGATAAGTTTCAATCCTATTAAGGTTCAATTTTAACTTTGCCAGAAATTCCTTGACCCTGGTCATTGTCTCCTGTTTCAATCCTATTAAGGTTCAATTTTAACTAAATAATTTTCAAGCCCATAATTTTAGCCCTCACTATGTTTCAATCCTATTAAGGTTCAATTTTAACAATAAATGCATAAATGCTATCATATATGGCTGCGAAGTTTCAATCCTATTAAGGTTCAATTTTAACATAATAATGGAATATTATATTTTATTAAATGAATATAGTTTCAATCCTATTAAGGTTCAATTTTAACTGTGTCAAGAGTGTGGAAATGGGAAAAAAATTCTTAAAGTTTCAATCCTATTAAGGTTCAATTTTAACTGCTTGGCTCTCAGTTATGTTTTGCATCGTTTGGGAGTTTCAATCCTATTAAGGTTCAATTTTAACAAGTCATTCGCTCGAAACACATAGTGGAAAACTCTCGGTTTCAATCCTATTAAGGTTCAATTTTAACAGAAAGAAATTTACTACAGCTATTAGTGGTACTTCTATGTTTCAATCCTATTAAGGTTCAATTTTAACCAGCCAGCTCGTCTTCTTCCAGGGCTATTTCTCCCTTGTTTCAATCCTATTAAGGTTCAATTTTAACGAAGAGACATTAATATTATAATTAAGTGAATTTTGATAGTTTCAATCCTATTAAGGTTCAATTTTAACTGAATTACAGATAGATTAGTTTTGTGTGTCCAATTATTGTTTCAATCCTATTAAGGTTCAATTTTAACTATGTATTAAGGTATTATAATCGATTGGACACACAAGTTTCAATCCTATTAAGGTTCAATTTTAACAAATGTACAATTTTTAAGAGAAAAAGGTTTTAGTGAGTTTCAATCCTATTAAGGTTCAATTTTAACGGAAAAATAGGGAATGATAAGGCTAATTTTATTTAGTTTCAATCCTATTAAGGTTCAATTTTAACAAAAAAAGAGAAAAAAGAAAAAAAATTGCCTGAATTTGTTTCAATCCTATTAAGGTTCAATTTTAACTTAAAAATTTATTGTGATAAGCATAAAGGCTATCAGTTTCAATCCTATTAAGGTTCAATTTTAACATTTAAAAACGCAATTATTCAATATATACCTGAAAAGTTTCAATCCTATTAAGGTTCAATTTTAACTATTATTCGTTGTAATTGGCAATGCTGAACTAAAAAGTTTCAATCCTATTAAGGTTCAATTTTAACTTTATAATATTTTTCTAAAAGTTCAATCTCCATTCCTGTTTCAATCCTATTAAGGTTCAATTTTAACTATGATTGATTGGTAATACAAATAACACACCCGCTAAGTTTCAATCCTATTAAGGTTCAATTTTAACTTGAAGTTTTTTTGTCTAAACCTAAAAATTTATCTTGTTTCAATCCTATTAAGGTTCAATTTTAACATTTCTAGCTGTCGATGCCGAATTGTTCAACACAACAGGTTTCAATCCTATTAAGGTTCAATTTTAACCTTCCATCTCTCTTATGTACTCGCCCAGCACATAATGTTTCAATCCTATTAAGGTTCAATTTTAACTTCCGTGATGGCTGGGAATTTTGGGAATGGTGCGCTGGTTTCAATCCTATTAAGGTTCAATTTTAACATTGCTGACCGGCAAAGGGTACGTTGGTTGTGATATTGGTTTCAATCCTATTAAGGTTCAATTTTAACCAGGGAGAACGATAATATGATTCAAGAAATACTAACAGTTTCAATCCTATTAAGGTTCAATTTTAACAGGTGTGAATTTCATTGAGAAATATGCAGTTGTTAGGTTTCAATCCTATTAAGGTTCAATTTTAACGTTTACAGGGTTATCATTTTCTTTTTTCCCCAGAATTTGTTTCAATCCTATTAAGGTTCAATTTTAACTCCGTGATGGCTGGGAATTTTGGGAATGGTGCCTTGGTTTCAATCCTATTAAGGTTCAATTTTAACAAAAAACCAACATAACGCTGACACTAGCAACATTCAAGTTTCAATCCTATTAAGGTTCAATTTTAACTGTTGAATATTGGTTTTCGAGCGGTACTTGTTCAAGGTTTCAATCCTATTAAGGTTCAATTTTAACCAGTGGCACTTTTTCGAGCACAATGAACAGAATTCCTGTTTCAATCCTATTAAGGTTCAATTTTAACGAATAGAATTCCTAGCCATAGACGCTCAGATGTTCAAGTTTCAATCCTATTAAGGTTCAATTTTAACCCGTTTCAAAAATATCGTATTCCAGTATATATTCTTTACACTAATTCTTTAAAATTAAAACAAACCTTACTTTCTTTACTACCTTTATAAAGGTTAGATCAAATTGGTTACTAATAGGATATCTATGTGGCGGTAAAGTTAATTGAAAATAGTTCATCTTTGGCGGTGAATGTTTATTATTTAAAAATTATTTTTTAGCCTTAAACTATCGTTCGTGAACTCAACCCATCAATAGTCGGTTTTCATATAAGGAAGTAAAAGAGGCTGGAAAAATAATCTTATAGCAAATTTTAAGGGAATAGAATTATCAGATAACAATCATAATGCTTCAGTCTTTGCTCTAATCCTCGTCTCATTTTTAATCTTATCAAGAAATTCATCGAACTTCAGGTTCTGAATCTCATCTTTCCTGTTTCTTACTGAAACCTCTCCGTTAATTTTTTCTTTCTCTCCGACTATCACAAAATAGGCTGGCCTGTAAACTCTCCCTAGTTTGATCTTTTTAGATACACTTTCCTGTGAATCATCAAGATAAGTTCTTATGCCATTCTCTTTCAGCAAACGTTCTAATTTAAGGGCATATTCCTTAAACTGATCACTTAGTGGAATAACATAGACCTGTATTGGCGATAGCCATGTGGGCAATTTACCATACGAATTCTCCAGAAGTATTACAAGGAATCTCTCAATAGATCCATAAATAGCCCTGTGTAACATAACAGGTGTCTCTTTCTTGCTTTCTTCATTTATGTAATAGAGACCAAATGTTATGGGCATAAAGAAATCAATCTGAATTGTTGTCAGCTGCCATGATCTCCCTATCGCATCCTTTATGTGAACATCTATTTTTGGTCCATAGAAAGCTGCCTCTCCTGGATATTCCTTATATTCTATGTTTCTTGACTTAAGGGCGCTTCTCAGTTGTTCTGTTGCATTATCCCACAGAGAAAAATCAGGTTCCATGTTACTCGATCCGCAAAAAGCGCATTTCAATTCACCGTCACTGCCCGATACCCTCTTTGGTTCATTTATCATTCCGCAATCCTTGCATTTATAACTGACAAGATAGTTTTCAGGTTTATTTTTATCAGCAACTGAAAGATCATATTTTATTTCTATCTGATCAAAAAACGTTTTAAATGTAATATCCATCATTTCCAGAACTTTTTCTATTTCACCCTGAATCTGATCAGGTCTCATGAATTCATGACCATCATCTATGGTAAAAGTCCTGGGTCTGGTCAAACCTCCAACTTCTCCTGATTTTTCATACCTGTATACAGTTCCAAATTCACTTATCTTTACTGGCAGATCTCTGTATGAGTGCGGCGTGTTCTCATATATGGTAATATGCCCCGGGCAGTTCATGGGTTTTAGAGCATAGGAATCTCCATCAGGAAGCGTGAACAGAAACATGTCATCCTTATACTTGTAGTAGTGGCCCGATATCTTCCACATTGTGTCCTTGAAGAGATGGGGGGTGCATACTTCCTCCCAGCCGAATTTCGTATTCAATTCCCTCATGAAATTTATGAGTTCATTCCTTATAGTTGCCCCTTTTGCGGTGTAAAGTGGAAGTCCAGGGGCTCTCTCTGAATTGAATACAAACAGATCCATCTCCTGACCGATCTTTCTGTGATCCCTCTTTACTGCTTCCTCCCTGTTTTTCAGATATGCCTTAAGGGATTTCTCATCAGGGAATGCAGTTCCATAGATTCTGACAAGTTTTTCCCTCTTTATGTCACCCATATAATTGGTGCTTGCAACATTGAGCAGTTTGAAGTGTTTTATGTATGACGTATCTGGCACATGAGGTCCTCTGCAGAAGTCAACAAAGTTTCCCTGCCTGTATACTGTGGATGACTTTTCCACATTCTCATTTATCTTATCTATCTTGTACTTATTCTTACTGAATATTTTGAGGAGTTCCTCTCTTGAATGTTCTTCCCTTACAATTGGAATCTTCATTTCAGCAAGTTCCTTCATCTTTATTTCAATCTTTTCAAGATCCTCCTGAGAGGGTGGTGGCATGTCAATGTCATAGTAGAACCCATCTTCTATTACTGGTCCTGCATTTGGTTTTGCATCTTTATATATTTCAGTTACAGCGTGGGCGAGAAGGTGCGCGGCAGAATGCCTCAATATTCTTATTCCCTCCTCACTGTTTATTGAGATTCCTTCAACCTGAGAATCTTCACTTGCCTTTTCTCTTAAATCATGAAGTGTTCCATTCACCACAACTGCTATGATATCCTTATTCTTCTGAAATGCAGAACCAAAGGTCTCTCCCTTCCTTACAGTTGTTGTCTTTTCAATCATAAATTACGTAATGGGGAACTTTAATTTAAAGAAATCTTTCCGTACTCCAACAGGAGGATTTTGGGAATATTTTTTATCCTTCCAATATCTTACATTTACTGACATAAATGAAACTTCTATCATGGAATCTGAATGGACTTAAATCTGCAATTCAAAAAGGCCTTATGGACATAATACTATCGGGTAAATTTGATATTATGGCGTTTCAGGAAATAAAGAGTGATGGAAAGGGTCTTACGCTTGAATTCTCAACAAGTGGTTACAGGATAATTACAAATCCAGCAAAAAAAGCAGGATACAGTGGGACAATGACTTTATCCATGATGGATCCAATGAGTGTTTCAACCGAAATGAGCATGGACGAAGGCCGTGTCCTCACAACTGAGTTTGAAAACTTTTATCTTCTGAACTGTTACTTTCCAAATTCACGGAGAGATCTTTCAAGACTCCAAATGAAGCTGGATTTTGACAGAAGATTTGCAGAATATGCTAAAAGACTGGAAGGTAGAAAGCCGGTTATAATCTGCGGTGATCTGAATGTAGCGCACACAGAAATGGATATAGCGAGACCTGATGACAATCACAAAAGCGCAGGTTTTACAGATGAGGAGAGGGCCTGGATGACAGAATTCCTCAATGCAGGATACGTTGACACCTTTAGAATGTTTCACAAAGAGGGTGGTCAGTATTCATGGTGGTCATACATGCACAATGCTAGGGCAAAAAACATAGGATGGAGAATAGATTATTTCATAGTGAGCAAATCCATAGAGAAAAGGGTGAAGGATTCTGGAATATTGGGTAATGTCACCGGATCGGACCATGCTCCCATCTACCTTGATGTTGAATTTTAAAAATTTGATGTAATGAAAGATAATCAATGCAATTAAAATTCAAAACAGTGAGTGAAATTTCTCATCTACAATTTTTATAAAATCTATGGATTTCATCAACTTCTCCATTTCATCCATATCTCTGTAAATAGGTCTGTCTGCATGAAGATATTCTATTTTTTCCCTGATCTTTTCCTTCAATCTTGTAGCATATGATGAATATCCTTCAGGAGATAGATCCATCGCCTGGGCTGCCATGACGAATTCTGTTGCTATTATTCTATGTATATTATCGTTTATTTCACTCAATTTGTTCGCAGAGTTTGTACCCATGCTTACATGATCCTCCTGATTTGCGCAGGTAGGTATGGAATCTGCTGATCCTGGATATGCAAGTATTTTATTTCTGTTGCAGAGGGCAGCTGCTGCGTACTGCCCTATCATGAAACCTGAATTCAGGCCACTATTCTTGATCAAAAATGGTTCAAGTCCGCTGAGAGACGAATCAGTTATCCTGGCGAGTCTCCTTTCTATCATGTTTCCGAGATCAGTCAAAGCTATGGCAAGAAAATCACAGGCAAAGGCAACCGGTTCTCCGTGGAAGTTCCCTGATGAAACATATTCCTCTTCGTTTATAAGTGGGTTATCCGTGGTTGAATTCATCTCAGAAACAAGCACACTTTCCACATAGGATATGGTGTCAAAAACAGCACCATAGACCTGAGGCGTGCATCTTAGTGTATAAGCATCCTGAATCTTTATCTTATCCTGCTCCACAACTCTTGGGCTTTCAGAGAAAATCGAATACATTTTTGCCCCGATGAGTGATTGACCAAACTGTTTTCTTGTTGAAAGAGCCCATGGAGTGAACGCCTTTCTTGTACCCCTGAGAGTTTCAAAGGCCATGGAAAAGGAAGCGCTTGCCATGGCAAGGTTTTCCTTGGCTCTGATGAGTTCAACAGATCCAATACCTGTGATCGCTGAAGTCCCATTTATGAAGGAGATTGCTTCCTTTTCTCTGAGCACATATGGTTCTACCCCATGTTTCTTCATCACCTCTAAGGATTGTTTTCTCTCAGAATCTTCTATCATTTCGCCCTCACCAATAATGGCCAGGCAGAGATGTGCAAGTGGTGCCAGATCTCCACTTGCACCAACAGATCCCATCTCCGGGACGAAGGGATAGAGTCCTGTGTTCAGAACTTCCAGAATCTTCTCTATGAGTTCAAGAGATACTCCCGAATACCCCCTTGCAAGACTGTTTGCCCTGACAAGCATCATTGCCCTGACCTTCTCCTCAGACAGAGCCTTGCCAAAACCGCTGGAATGACTCCTTATGAGATTTAACTGAAGTTTCTCACTGTCTTCCCTGTTTATTTTTTTATTCAGAAGACTTCCGAATCCTGTGTTTACACCATAGATAGGTTCACCCTTTGATATGAGTTTCATTAGTGAATTTCTGCTTTTGACTACATTTTTTTTGGCATTTTCAGATAGAGTAACCTTTTCCTCCTTCCTTATTATCTTTTTGAGCATGTCCATGTCGAGATTTTCCCCATCAAGTTCCATAATGTCATAAGTCAAATAGCCATAAAAAGGAACTCCAGATTTTTATGCATCCATAGTTCCTTCGTCTTACTGTCATCAATACGTATGGCAGTTCAAATCAAAATCTTTAAACCTTTAAGGTAATTTAGTGGTCACGGGGTCTGTAGCTTAGCCAGGTAGAGCGATGGACTCTTAATCCATAGGCCGGGGGTTCGAACCCCTCCAGACCCGTCTTCTATACGGTTTAGTTTTTTGGAATAATTAGAGGATTAAAGGTTTTGCAATGTATAATTTGGTATCTGTATTTGCGTTTTTTTCACTTTTCTTTATATACTCATGTTAGTATTTCAGATCGATTTTTGGAATATATTAATATCTGAATAAAAATAAGTCATAGCCCCTTGAATGTCAATCTTTCTTCTAAAACATAGAAATCAATTATAGCACTTCAAACTAACCATGTTGGTATATATACAGGATAAAGCCTGCAAGTATGCAGGCTGATTTTATCCCTCCATTATAGGTTCAATTGCTTTAATATTTTTGCAGTCTTTTACTCTCACTCCGCTACTTACTGTCGGCAACGCCATATAGGTGGCTAACCATCACGGTAGTTCATCTGAACCCTGCTGAACCATAGTCAGGGAGGTGTTTTTACCTATCCCCTTGCCATATAGGTTGAGGATAATTTAAAGATACAAATGAAGTATTTAAGAATTACGGAATAAAAATAAGTTATAGCCTTTTGATTTGAAATCTATCCAGATCAACCAGATCGATCAAAGCGAATGCGATCGTAATGATAATGGCCACTAATAAAAGCATTTCCAGGAAATTAATCATGATTTCATAAGCTGGCATTACGATAGCTGGTAAGTGTTCTTCCAGATTATAAAGATAAGCGAAGATTAAGATCAGACCCAATAGAACACTCAATTTTAAGAACATTTTTGTAGAATTCATTCTTTTGCCCTTGCTATTTCTTCAACTTCCCTTAAAATCTTCTTATGCCGATGGAAGTGTTTAATATTAGGTATATCCATTCCGCAGATGTTGCAATGCAATTCCCACTTTCCCTCTAAATATCCATGCTTTCTGAGCTCACGTTTAACCGCCAGACTATGCACTACCATCTCTCCACACCCTCTTTATCTTCCTGCAGTAGCTATCCACCCATTTGCCTGTCTTTTGGTCAAGGTAGCCATGCACATACTCATAACCAACAGGACACTTGCCCCCTTCATATTCCATGCTGTATTTTTTCATGAGAAAACCCCCAGAACCTTATTTCTTTTTTCCCCGTTCCTTATATTCCTAAATTGGAGTTCCATGTTTTGTACCAAATCCTGAACATCCATCAGATTGTTTTTTATAATGCCTATGCCGGTTCTCCGGAATGTTACTATCCCTCCGTCAATAGGATCTCCCTGGTCTAGTTGATTAAGAACAAGATTGATCCCCTCATTTATTTTTTTAATTCTATGCACAGGATTCATTTCTTTGACTATGTCAACTTCCTTCTTTGTCTGTTCCTTCTCCTTCTCTATCAGCTCCCTTATTTTTTTCCTTTCTTCATCCAGATAGTCATTAGAAAGGAAGTCATTGGATTCAATGTATGTCTTTAATTCATCTGCTCCCTTTACCATACCTTTAATGTTCATTATCTGATCTCTAGTAAGATCAATCTCAACTTCCGGCAGGAATGGGTGTTCTTTTTGGTATTTTTCCGATTTTTTAATAATAGTTTCAAGGATTGTCTTAGTCTGTGAAATATAGCTACTTATTTTTTCCAGCCCAGGATCGGCTCTTATATTTGCGGATAATCTGTCCAGTTCGTCCTTCTCTTTTATCTTTGCTTTTAGTTCCGATTCAATCTCATCGAATGCCTTTTCATTTTCGCTGATCTCTTCCTTCAATCGATCCAGATCAAGACTGTATTTGTTTATCTGACTCCTTATTTCCTCCAGATTCTCTTTACTTTCTTCAAATTCTATAAGATCGCTAAGATTCTCTTTAACCTTAGGTAGAAATAAAGGATTATCCGGATCGCAGATTTCTTTTATGGTTTCCCTCAGATCAGCATATTTTCTAAATATAAATTTAGCGGCCTCAGGCTTGGTTTTCAAGTACATGTAAACCTGTTTCATATCGGCTTCTGTGCTTAGCAGGAATGCGTCATCATTCAACCAATCAAATTGCTTATGTAGTTCTTCGTTTTCCTTTTTTACCTTTTGATATGAACTTTCCTCCATATTTCGACCCTCAACTATATAGTCAAAGGATGTATATAGTTTTAACGTCAGTAACTATATTTTTACTACCAAATAACTGTAAAGTTAATTTCTAAATATTCACGCAGACCCTATATTTTCCTATGTTTTTTAAATGTCTGACATGTAAAATTCCAAAAAATATGTTTTTTTGATTTTTTGGCTATAATATACGTAATGAGACGCACGTATATATTGTCAGAATTTCGCTTTCCAAAGTCTGAATAAATGTAAAAAACCCTTTGTTTTGCTATGTTTCTGTAATGGATATTTCCAAAAATGAAATTTTAACTTCAGAGTTTGAAAATTAAACTCTGAAAAGTTGTATCTTGGTTTTTCCCTGTCTGTGGTTTTTGGGAATGTTTTCCATTTAGATTAATACATCCAGATTTCAGAGAGTTTTACAACTTTCGTAAGATTTTCTAAAATGGGTAAAACTTTTAGCATACGATCAACAGTCTGTTGTGGTATCTTCACCGCCTCAGCAATCTCCTCCTGAGTGTAGCAGGCCATCCACATCGAATATGGTTTTGTCTATGTTTATTATTTGTCTTTAATTTTAAAACGATTTTAGACAGCTGGTAGTCCGTAAGGTAAATTTATGCATGGTAATTGATCCATCGTTTATCTTTGGCAGGTCTGAATAATCTGTGTTCCAGATTAGAAGGTTTTCTTATCCTCAGAGTGAAAGGAATCCTTCTCCGCTCTGTTGACCTAAATACAGTTGTACATTTGCTGAAAACCTTTAATTTCCTATGTCCCCGTTAATCAAATGTACGATCATCACTCACTGTACATTTGCTGTACATTTGCTGAAAACCTTTAATTTCCTATGTCCAGAACTTACATTTGTACATATGTACATAAAAAGTATAGTATAGTATAGTAAGGAGATCATGGAACTGTACATGCCATTTTTCCTTTTTTTTAAAAATGTTGTACATTTGTACAAATGTTGCATGGAGAACACGTAAAATACTACCTCAGACCAAATGTACAGTCAATGTACAACTCAGGAGGACTGTACAAATGTTGCATGGAGAACACGTAAAATAAAGGAAAATAGAAAATATGACAAATGTACAGATTGTTTTATTTCAGCAATCTGATTATTTCATCATCGTTTTTTACCTGTTTATATTCAGTTTCAGATTCTTTTATGTCTTTATTATCACTCTTTTTGTAACTGAACTCTTCCCCAATCCTTAGAATTTTCTCCAGTTCATCCAGCACAGGATCAACCTCAGTCATATTCTCTGTGCCTATTGTTTCCAGCTTAAGCCCGAGTCTTTCTCCTCTGACCTGTTTCACAAATTTAGGCAAGTTCCCCTTAATAATTTGGTTGAATGTCATACTTTGGAACTGTTTCTTATAGTCTTCAGGTATTTTTTTCCATTCCCTTTTCCCTCCAGAGGTACTCTCATCTATCTGTTGCACTTCAGATACTCTGTCGGTCAGAATACGCCTGAGGGTACTAAATTCGATCGAAATTGACATTTTGTCTTTTGAAAGGGTGAAGGATGTTAGTTCAATGTCTTTGTGTATTAATTCTCTTTGCTCCAAGAGGAAATTGTAAAGGGAAAACAAGACAAACTTAATAGGATCTCCTTCCCGTGCTATCTCTGTACTCTCTATGCTTAGTCTCAATGCGGAAACTACCTGATCGTGTACTCCAGCTAAATTTGCAATAGCAATAACGGGAGCATATGCCTGTCTCTCTCTTCCAGAATAATCCGTTATCTCATCGTAAGCCTTCCTGACAATATGTGCATTAAAGATGAATGAGCCATAGAGCATATCAACCAAATCTTTGTGGTATGACACGAAATCCTTTGCACCCAGATTTATGGATTTTTTGGGATCATTTTTTAACCATGTCTTTACGCTTCTGCTTACAGTTGAGGATTTAACAATTGCCATGTATGGATCGATAAGGCATTTAGGCCCGTATGGTTTGAATACTTCAACCCCGAAGTTTTTTCCTGTTGCACGTGGTATCGTTGAGTCTTTGGAGAAAGACCCATCCAGAATTAGGTTTAGCGCATCAATCTTATCCTTATCTCTCGGGTCAACTTCATCGATCAGCAACGATAAACCGTAATTAGCCATACGGAATATTACTGCCTCAGTTTGATTGAATATTTGCATGGGATAAGGCAGTAAGGATGTGGTCATCAGTGCAGTTGTTCCTCCTGCATTTGATCCAGCCTTCCCGAAAATCAATGGAGGAAATTGAGGGAATACTCTGTGGAAATGAGCCGCAATGATCCAGCATGAGACTAATGTTAGGTCATTATCGGGAAGTGAGACATATTTCCCTATTACGTTTTTTACATAACCAAAAAGTTTCTGAATGGTTTCCCTTCTTGGATTTAACTCACTTCTTCTGTGAAGTAATGATTTTGAGTTATTCAAGAATTCATCTGCGGTAAAATCAGGTTTAACTGTATTTCCATCGATTTTATCATTCTCCATGACTTTGATTTCTATCCCATTCGTGTAAAATGTCTTCCATGCATTAATCCACTTTATTTCGGTTTGATCCCCTTTCTTCACTTCAATCATTTTCTTGATCGGCAACGACCATATGGCATAGTGTTTTCCGTTAATTGCGATAAAATCGTAAAGAGGGTTGTAGGTTTGGAAGTCAGGTATGAGTTCTTCACCATCCCTCAGAGAAAAAATCTTAGTTTCTTTATTTGTTTTTGCTTCTCCCTTCTCTGTTTTCTCTGTTTCTGATTTCGGCTTAAATTGTTTTGTCTCATTTTGTTCTGTTTTAGTCATTTTAGATCACCTCGACTTCAAAATTTTGCATGCACTTTTTTGGAATTTTTGCATGCATTTCCTGATCGGGTTTTGGTTCAGCTTGATCCCCGACTCCTGTCCATCCTGGATAAACCCATCGTGCGAACAGTTCGATCTTCTTTGCTTTTGGGAACATTGCATTTATTATTTCGTAGGATTTTTCAGGTTTCCGTGAGTGATCCGTCCTCTTCTCACGGATGACTGATCGGAACTTCATGGATTGCTTTATCTTGCCTTTCCTTCCAATCAGCAGGATTTCATGTTGTTGCCTAACAACGTGGCCTAGGCCCATCAACACTTTGTCCCATACCATCTGAGTGACATACCTAAAACCCCAATTTCTGATAACTTTCATGCCTTCTTCCAATTTCGGAGATGTTACCCACAATAACAGATAGGCATCTTTTGCTGTTATTTTCTTAACAGGTAAATCACAAATTTCCTGAGTGGTCATCTGATGGTAGTGGTTCGATATCCTGTCAGATTCCCGGGTTGCTTCAGTGTCATAGGTCCATGGAGGATCTGCCAGTATTACATCGAATTTTTCTTTTGTTTCATTGATATAATCCTGTATATCCATCCTAAATACCTTCGGAGGATCCGATTTCATAGGCTTCACTATTGATTCGCATCCTGAACAATAATATCCTGAAGGGATGTATTGCCTGTCCTGTCCCCTGACATAAAATGTCAGAGATTTCTTACCACACTTCGGACAGATAGGTTTCATTGAAACACCTCCACCCACACAATAGAAGACTTCATGAAAATTCGATCCTTCTGAGTATCCTTCAGCATCTCCTTTCCTGCGATCATTATTTTCTCTGTGATATTCACAGACAGAAGGATATCATACATCCCTAATTGCTTAAGATTGCCTTCAAAAATCTCATTATTTGTGAGGCAGATACGTATTCTCTTGCCGATCAATTCCTTTACAAAACTGTCCTGGCTGTATCTGAGTGGTTTCTCAGAAGTCTTAAATACTTCCTTAGGTTTATTTGATTGGCTCTTCCAATTGTCACCTTCTTTATTCATTTTTTACCTCCTGTTTCTTTGCTTTTGCCAAATTCCAGAGCAGGCTGAATTTTGTGAGAAATTCCTGCTCACTTATCTTCATCGGCTCTGCCTCAATGATCCTTCTGAGATCAGGATCGTTTTTGGCAATCTCCCTTAGTGGGGTCATGTCGATCATTTCCTCACTACCTCCATGAGTATGTGATCTTTGTCAGGCACGGTTAAAATTACTTCTTCACACCCTAATGCCTCCATATTTTCCAGAAAGAATGGAGGAATAGACACCATGCCTGATCCATACCTCTTATTCACTAATTTTCTTCTCACTTTCAATTCCATGAATCTGTAATATCTTAACGCATATTACATGATATATCGAATTTCGACCATGTCATTCTATATCGATTATAAAATAAAAATAATTTATATAGGTTAAGAATATTCTTACTAAATGGAAAGGAAGGAAAGCGGGGTTGTAAATGCATACATTTTAAACATAATGGTTCATTCTGACACATTACAACTAAACGAGTATGACATAAGGGATAGATTAGAAAAACGTTATAATCAAAGGAAAAACAAACGCATTAGGCCACAGAATGTGGTTAAATTCCACTTAGATCCTTTGGTAAAAAGGCATTGGCTTAGGAAACTTCCTAACGGGGATTATGAAAGGA
This sequence comes from Cuniculiplasma thermophilum, assembly GCF_052315355.1. Lineage (NCBI taxonomy): Archaea > Methanobacteriati > Thermoplasmatota > Thermoplasmata > Thermoplasmatales > Cuniculiplasmataceae > Cuniculiplasma > Cuniculiplasma thermophilum. Next base: position 3,412 of record NZ_JBLSDF010000033.1, on the reverse strand, counting down.
TCGGAGAATTGAGGCATGTAAAACCAAGAGAAACATTACATGACCAGTTCGAAGGTTTCACAGAGGAAGAAAGGGAGACAATAATATATAATTTGGAATTTGACAGGAGACTGTTTGGGTGGGGGAACTATGAAGATTCCCTCACAGAAGAAGAATACATGGCATATATGACAAAATTATACGGGGAGTCTTCTAAGGAGGCAACTCAACAATAGCCTTATCGTTGCCCAGTGCCATCTTAACAACAAATCCTTCATTAATGTATTCCTCTACCATGTTTATTGGCACTACCTTTTGTTTGTGGGTTTTAGTCATCTCTTCCCTGTCCTTTTTTATCTGTGAGGATATGTCAGGCTTTCCCATGCCGAGTAATTTATCCCTGGCTAATTTTGTAATCTCCTCTGCGGTCATGGTAAGCATGTTCTTCTCTTTAATTTCCTCCTCTGAGAACCCTGCCATCAGTAGTAGTTGCTTACGGAATTTATCTTCCACTTCCTCTTCACTTAGTCCCTTATGATCGGTTTCCAGGTACTTTGTTGATTTTTCATATGCTGATCTCATGGCTTCGATTAGGTCATCTGAAAGCCTTCCTTTATTCAGCGTATATCTATGCTCTATATCTCCCACATGCCCCATGAAAAACGTTCGGTAGTCTCGTGTTATCAATCGGGAATCCTGTGCCATTAGTAGCCTGCTATCGAAGTATGCCCTTAAAACATATGGTCTCCATGTAAATCCTGCATTCCTTATGGCATTACGCATTAAATCGCCGATATTCACAGTTGTAATGTTCCCGTTCCTGAGGGCTTTTTTGGAGGCAGTTATAATAGGGGAGTCTGCGGTTAATTCCTCTCCTGATCTCATTCTTTCAATGAGATAATTCTCCAAGTACATACAGCCCTCCTTACCAATAAAGGTAAAATATTTATTACCTGACTTCGATAATTCCTCCCTGACTATTACCTGAGCTGGTATTTTTTTAAAGGTTATCTCTTCCCTGCCTAACATAAGATCAGGAATGTCCTTTATTTTAAGGCCATCTGTCCCCTTATAGTTGCCCAATACTCCTATCCTGACCCCAGAGAAAGCCACGAAGGCACATGCGATTCGTTCCCTGCTATCACCGGCGTTGAATATCTTTTTAAGTTCTTCCTGAGTTGGTATTCTTTCCTCAGCTAATGTAGGAGTTTTTTCAACATCTCTTACCTTAATTTGCCTCTGTAATTTTATTCCGTTAAAGAGTAGCCAAGATTTTACTGCTTTTATTGTGTTAGCGATATATGATCCTGCATTGCCTTTTTTCTCCCTATTAATAACGTAGTCGTCTATAAGATCAACCAATGCCTTATCTTTCATTTTAATAAGTTCCTGTGGTGTTTTCCCTGTCTCAGCACAAAATGATCCAAGTCGCCTCAGATAAACGTCTCCTGTTATGGTTGAACCTGCGTCCACAGAGTGCTTCCAGCGTGCTATATCCTTATCTTTCAATAGGTATCTGTACCTTTCCTTTCCCATGTTGATCATGCCATGATAGATATACGGTATATAAGTTTTTAAAACCCTATAAGGTATGAACCCCTCCAGACCCGTAAAATTATAACCGGACGCTATTGGACCCGTATTTATCACTTCTTCAAGAAAAAATTTGTTCAGCCTCTCTCTCACATTGTTTGCGTTGGTTTCTGGATTCACGTGAGTATATACTTGAGTGCTGGCCAGAGACGCATGTCTCAGATGGGTTTGCACAAAACGTATGTCCATTGGCTTTATCCCATCTTCTTCCTTCCCAGAAAGTAGTAAAGTTGCCACAAAGTGCCTGGCAGCATGGGGATGGAATTGAGGCACTACCTCTTTGCCAATGGACGAGATATGCTGCCTTAAGTATTCGCTGTTAATTCTGCCATTGGGTCCAGTGAATAATGCAGATGGATCTGTTGGTCTCCTGTAGTGGATCACATATGATTTGATACTTCTCAAAGCGTCATCTGATAGGCCTACAACCATATCTGATTCACCTTTCTCGCTATGCACAAATATTCCGTTAGGCCGCACATCATTCAGATTAAGAAGTGGTACCTCTCCTATTCTAAGTCCACCTGAGAATAAGATTCTAAGAACTGCTCCGTCCCTAGCCGCTGCTTCCCTGTTCTTTTGTTCATCCGCATGTTTTATAATTTTCATCACATCATCCTCATTCGGAATCCATCCGATTGTAACTCTCGGTTCTTTGAATTTTGGTATCGTGAAGGAAATACCCGATCCATGCCTTTCGTTGAGAAACTTGAACCATTTTAGCAAAGCCTTCCTTGTAACGTTAAGCGTCTGCCTTTTGTATCCATTCTTGATCTTCTCCAGAAAATATGATCTAACGCTATTGATGTCCGGAAGTATAACATCCATGCTGAGAGATAATTCCTTAATCTTTCTAACATCTCGTACAATTGTACTTTGGGAATATTTTCCGTCAAAGAGAGCCCAGTCCTGGAACTCTTCTATAAGCCTTACAAGTTTTGGGTCAATCAAATTAATTCGCCTCCCTTATCGAAAACACAAAGGTTATCGTATAGTATCCAGCTTCGAGCCTTTCGAGCTCAGCCTGATACCTCTCCTTCATAAATTCCCTCAATTTTATGAGTCCCTCAGAGAAAATTTCCTCATCTGAAGTCTCAATGAAGATCTCGTTCGCTGAAATATCCACATTCAAGAAGTCGATGGACACACTGGACTTCCTGAGATTCCTCAGTATTTCGATTTCTGATTCAATTTCTCCCCTGTTCTGAATCATTGTGAACCCCTCTCAAGTCTCTTATATAATATCCTTGATACCCAGCTCAGGAAGTGCCTGATAGGATACCATCCGGCCATTCTATCAAGGGTTTCCTCCCAGTATTTCCTCATGATTTCCCCTCCACAAAGGCCCTTCGATCCTTGTCATATTGGAATCCCATCTCATTCATTTTTCTGGCCAATTCTTTGAATTCCATCACTTCTAATTTTTTTGAGATGGTCCATGTTCCGCCTGATTCCACGATACCGTACCTCTTCTTGAGTGCCTGAAGCCAGTTTCTTTTAGCCTCCTCACTCATCTTCTCATTATTGGGCTTGTTTTTTTCCTGATCCCAGTAAAAATATGGCCTTGCGGTCATCGAAACAAAAAACTTTACTTTCTCGGGATCAGGCATTTCCTTCTTTGCTGTGAAGAAATCGATGACTTCGCCGTATATTGAGTCAAGATATTCAAGATATTCCTTGTGATCAGTTGTGGCCATAGTAGTATAGCGTTTCCTAATTATACTTGCAATATCATGCTCCTATTCCACCTGGCATCTCATCCATCCTGTATTTCCACGTGAAGACAACAGGTTCGCTGTTTGTCTCTTCTATGTAACTTAGAATCCTTTTTTTCAGGTCT
>NZ_JBLSDF010000032.1:0-19571 GCF_052315355.1 Cuniculiplasma thermophilum | reverse complement strand
TAAAGAGACATCTCAAGGGCATCCTTGAGGCCATAAAATCTGGAATAAATTCAGCTGTTGTTGAAGGATTGAACAACAAGATACGTACTGCATTCAAGCGTTCATATGGTTTTAAGGCACAGGAATACAGGGATACGATCTTATATCTGGTGGCAGGAGGATTGAGGGTATCCCCAGAATGTTAAAGAGATCCAATTATATTATGCAGGCATTAAAAAATAATCAGTAATAGCATGAGATAGGGATATTTCAGGGAATTCCAGTAAAATCAGTTGCAAAGGAACAATTATCTGAAACATCTTCTCTTCATTAACGGCATTTAAATGCAGAATAGCAATTTTAATTCCTTCGACCCGGTATGTCTTAATAAAGCTCCAATTATTTTTATAAATTCAGGAAATACTCAAAAATGACAAGAATAGAAAAGGATGTGCTTGGTGAGGTTGAACTGGACGATAATGTGTATTATGGTGTGAACACCATAAGGGCAAAGAATAACTTTCAGATTTCGGGAATTGTTGAGGATTCCGATCATATAAGGGCAATGACAATAGTTAAGAGATCCGCAGCGATTGCGAACAACAGGCTAAAGGCCCTTTCAGATGAAAGAAAAGATCTTATTGTAAGGGCTTCCGATGAGATAATTGGAGGAAAATTTCACGATCAGTTTGTTATTGATGTGTACCAGGCCGGTGCCGGTACTTCCTTCAATATGAACACAAATGAGGTAATTGCAAATGTTGCCCTCGAACTGGCTGGGAGAAAGAAAGGTGATTACGCATTTATACATCCCAATGACCACGTCAACATGAGCCAGTCTACCAATGATTCTTACCCCACTATGATGAGGATCAGTGCCACATACAAGGGTCAGAGATATATGGACGAACTGAAATTGCTTATTAAATCAATGGAAAAGAAGGCTGAAGAATTTAAGAACGTTAAGAAACCTGGAAGGACACACCTTCAGGATGCTGCACCAGTAACTCTTGGTATGGAATTCTCAGCTTATGCGTACACTCTTAAAAAGAATCTCAAGGATTTTGAGAATGCAATGGAATTTATCCTGGAACTTAACATAGGTGGAACTGCAACAGGAACAGGAATAAACACACCCCCCGGATATCAGAAAGAGGTTGTTTCAGAAATTGCAAAATTCACTGGATTTAACTTTAGGCCTAGCGAAAACCTGCCGGGAATTATGGAATTTCAATCCGATTTTGCAAGACTTCAGGCCGCCATAACGAACAATGCCCTTGATATAAATAAGATATCCAATGATTCAAGGCTAATGTATTCAGGTCCAGGAACTGGGATACATGAAATATTCATTCCGGCAGTACAGCAGGGATCATCAATAATGCCTGGAAAGATTAACCCATCCATAGCAGAGGCCATGAACATGATATGCCACTCCGTTGTTGGAGCCCAGAGTGCACTTAATATGTCGGTTCAGGCAGGTCAGTTTGAACTTAATGTGATGATGCCAAATATTGATTATGAACTTTCCAGATCCCTTGAAATAATGACAAACGGCATGAAAATGTTCAGAACGTTACTTATTGATGGAATAAAGGCGAATGAGGAGGCCTGCAGAGAGCATCTTTCGAAAAGTTTCGGATCAGCCGCTCTTCTCAACCCATATCTAGGTTATGATACTGTTGCGAAGATAGTAAGGGAAGCATTGGAAACTCATAAATCCATAAAGGACCTTGTAATGAAAACTGGAAAACTTTCTGAAGAGGAATACGTAAAAATAATGAGTGGCGGGATAAAAGAGTAAAAGGATGATGGAGTGGTATCATATCCATCACCATTATCTGAAATAGATTTTAATTAAATTCCATTTTTGGTATAGATTCTGAATGAATGCGTTATAGGATTCATTTTAATCCTGATTATACACATTTTATAATTTAAATTCTGAAAACGGTTATTTAAGGAGAAGTGTCTTTCAAAAAGTAAATTAAAGGTTTTATCAATTATTACCAATGAAATCATACGTTTTCGAAAAACCGGGAATTGAAAATCTCAAAAAGATCGATGAAGATAAAATATATGGTAGCGGACTTAAGGTGAGAATTTTAAAGGCAGCACTCAATCCCCTTGATTACAATGTGATCGCAGGGAATATTGTGTATGGACTCAATCCACTTCCCCATATAGCAGGATCGGAAGCAATAGGGGAACTTCTTGAGGACGGAAAAAATATGAAGAAGGGCCAGAGGGTAATCATATACAACAGAATATATGATTCAACGTGCAGGATGTGCAGGGAAGGCAGGGAATATCTTTGCCTGAACGGTGGTATATGGGGAGTTATGACCAATGGGGCCTTTACGGAGGAGGTAAGGATTGAGGAGAAAAATCTTGTGCCCATACCCGAATACGTTACGGATATACAGGCTGTTTCCATACCAATTGCAGCCCTGACACCATATCATGCCTTGAGGAGAGCAGGTGCCAGGGCAGGTGAAAAACTTCTCATATATGGGGCTTCAGGAAACACAGGAATACTTGGGATGCAGTTTGGAAACCTGATGGGGCTCGATGTGTATGCAGTTTCAAATAGTCCTGAAACTTCAACATATGGTGCACTGGAAGTTTTTCCAAGAAATGGAGTTCCTGATAATTTTACAGCCGATGTGGTGATAAATCCCCTAGGAAAGGAGACGTGGGAAGATTCACTGAAACACACATCCCTAACAGGGAGAATTGTTACCTTTGGGGTTCTCACTGGAAGGGAGGGTATTACAAATATTCCGGACCTTTACACTAAGGAGAAGACGATTATTGGCTCCACAGGAGGTTCTCTTAATGAAGTTATGGAAATACTCCATATGATGAAATACCACCAGATCAGAATTGGTGTGGACAGAGTATTTCCATTTGATGAACTCCCGGATGCACTGATTCACTTTGCAAAGGGACGAAAGGGGAGAGTCATAATAGATTATGAAATTTGATCCTATAGCATAAGAAGGTTTCCGATTCTTTCCTCTATTATTCCGCCATATATGTAGGATGCAGAAACTATTATATCAGCGCCACTTTTCTTTACCTCTGCACCAGTGTTTACATCTATTCCCCCATCCACCTCTATTTTACATGAAAGCCCATTTTCATCAATGTACTTCCTCAGATAACTTATCTTTTCAAGTGATTTTGGAATGAATTTCTGACCAGAGAATCCTGGATATACACTCATTACAAGAATTTTATCGATTTCAGGCAAAAAATCCAGGATCATTTCAGGTGGAGTATCTGGATTGATCACCAAACCCATTCCCTTCTTTTCATTCCTTATTTCTTCCCTGACCTTTTTAAAATTAAAAGGTGTTTCATAGTGAAAGTAAAAGAGATCACATCCTGCCTTTGAAAAGACTTTCCAGTATTTCTCAGGATTTAGAATCATCATATGGGCATCCAGTTCTAGATCTGTCGATCTTCTCACCGCACTTATGAGATCAGGACCCATGGTGAGGTTTGGGACAAAGTTACCGTCCATTATATCCAGATGAAAGGATGAGGCTCCAGCCTTAACTGACCTTGATACTTCATCGTGAAGAAACTCTAACTTGCTTGATATTATTGATGGTGAAACATTCATATTTCCCCATTACTTTCAACGATTAATAGGTTTCAAAATAGTTCTTAAAAATTTCATTTAACTGAAACTATATAAATTACCTGTGACATATGTTAGCAAATAAATAATTTTGAAATATCAAGAAAAATTTAAATAATATTGTTCCAATTGAAAATCATGGTGGAAGGTAAGGATACGATCTCAGGGAAACCTTCTGAGGAGATAATGGAAAAACTTATCCAAAAAGTGATAAGCATTAAAAGGGAGTCAATTAAAAAATATGAGAAGATAAGAGGTAAAAGCAAACTTGATCACACAATTCAGATTATCAACGAGCTTATTGGCCTGGAGGAGAGAGATATAAATATTCTTGAAAACGCAGAGGTGTCCCCAAATATTCATTACGCAAGAAGATCAGGAGTGGCAGAGGACTATGAGGTTCTCGACCATATGATTTCCCAGGATGAAAAGATGATTTCCGATGACCCAAGAACAATACTGGCATGGACCATAAATAAGTCAGATCAGATATACAAGATAGCCCAGATTTTGAGTGAAGAATATGATGATCCTGACATAAAAACCATGCTTCAGAATATTGCCCAGAGCGAGCTTAAGAGAAAGAACAGTATTTCTGAGCTTTACGATGATATTGTGAACAGGGACTACTGGTAAGCCTATAATAGTCCAATTAGTAAAAGATAAAGGTTTAAGCAATTTGACATAATCCCAAATGGAATGGGAAAGGACATTGCCTCTGGGATCAGACGAAGGGAAATTCAAATATTTTTCAGACTTTATTCACCGTTCAGGAGATTTCTGAAAGACAGAAAGGAGGCAAGGAAGGAAGGCAGTGATTCTTGGAGTTACAGAAGGGAGAGAAATGGAAGAATTGCAGTGGAGCGGTTTATATCCCTTGGACCCACCTTTATAAAGTTAGGTCAGGTTCTTTCCGCAAGACCAGATCTTCTTCCAAAGGAATATGTCAAGTCCTTTGAACTTCTTCAGGACAGCGTTCCACCTGCACCCTTTGAAGAGGTGGAACCAATACTCAGGGAAGATGTGGGGGATTATGAAAATATTTTTCAGGATTTCAATAAGGAAGCTATATCCGGAGCATCCCTTGGACAGGTATATACTGCCACCTACAGAGGTCAGAAGGTAGCGGTAAAAGTCAACAGACCTGACGCAGAATACATAATTAAAAGAGACATAATAATTCTGGACAGAATCCTCAAATTTGCTCGAGGAAGGATAGAAAATTTCCTATACCTCAGCATATCAAATGTGCTTAAGGATTTCAGGAGAAGGGTATTTGACGAGCTTGACTATCGAAAAGAGGCATCCAATGCAAGAAGAATCCAGAAAAATATTGAGGGGAGGGAACGCATAAGAATCCCAAGGATATTTGATGAAGTCTCAACATCGAGGGTTCTTGTGATGGAATATATCCCTGGAACAAAGATAACTGATCGGAAGAGATTGCTTGAGAAGAATCTGGATGTTTCAAAGCTTGCCTATGACCTGGATACCTCCTTTATAAGAATGCTCCTCAGAGACGACATATTCCATGCAGATCCACATCCAGGAAATATTTCTGTGCTTGACGACGGAACAATTGTGCTTTACGACTTTGGAATGGTTGGTGATCTTGATTCCAATACAAGATACTACCTTCTATCCCTGTACGATGCCATGACCCGTGGCGATATTGACCAGATGATTGATGCTCTCATAGGGGTCAAGGCACTTTCTCCAGCAGCGAACAGGGGTGTGATAAGACGAAGTGTTGAGATTGCCATGTCAGGGCTGACTGGAAAGAGAGCCGAAGATAGTGAAATAAGAGAATTGCTTGAGATTGCCAATGGAGTTGTATTCGAGTTCCCTTTCAGACTTCCCACCTCCCTTGTTCTTTACATGAGAATGAGCTCCCTGCTGGAAGGGATATGCCTTAATCTTGATCCGGACTTCAAATTTGTGAAGGTTCTGAAGAAACTATTTTACGATGAGGGCCTTTATAAGGAACTCTATACAAGGCAGATTGAAATGTTTGCAGAAGAGTCCATAAGATCAATTGAGGCTGGAGTTTCCATATTACCACTGCTGAGAAGAAAACTTGAATCTGAACAGGAAGAGGCACCTGTGAAAAGAAACAGGATAGAGGTAACGCTTGCAGGAGGCTTCATATTTCTTGGTGGAATTTATGAAATAAGTCATAACTACATACCGGGAGTAATAATAACAATTGCCGGGATCATCATTCTGGCTATTTCATTCCGCAGGTAGGCTACCTGAAAAATTTTACCTGGTTTGAAGATCAGAAACGCTATAGTTTTTGTGAAATGTTCTTCCTGTAATATTCCTCATTTCTTGGCGTATGGATTGAATTTATGGTATCTCTTAAAATAGGAAATGATTAATTATGAATGAACAACTTACCACACATGGCTGGAACCTACTGGGTAAAGGCTAGAAATGCGGCAAAAATTTTTGAAGAAAGGGTAAGATTTGTTGACGAAAATACAATTTTCAAGGTTGAGAACTATAAAAAAGATAGATGGATCGAACTCACAAGGAGACCCGACGGTCTCTTCATACTAAAAGAAGTTGGATATTCAAACCAGGTATACGAGCTTGATGAGAAAGAGGTTAAGAAGATATCCGGAAAAATATTTGAAAGAGAATTTCCAAGGAGCAACCAGCTCAGATTTCACTTTGTAAAGAAGTGATCTATTATAATGCAAATTTCTTTCATACAAAATATATGCAAAGATTGTCTCATATTCAAATTTTTTTGGAAACCAGATTGTGCTGAGATAAATCAGAATTTACAAATGTTAAGGATTATTATATGATAATAAATTTCACTTAACATGAATGCAAAAAACTTTGATGGCTTACTCAAATCTTTGACGGGAGGCTATACACCTGTTAAGATCGTTAGATTCCTTGTTATGGCTTTTTCTCTCATCGATGCAGCTGCCCATCTTTATGCATCTCCTGCAACATACCCACTTGTTACATTCTGGCTTGAGATTGAGGTTTCTGCTTTCATAGTTATAGGGATAGTATTCCTTCTTGGGTTGAGAATCTGGTATCTACCATCCATTCTGTTTACTCTTTTCAATCTGATAGTCTATTTATTATCAGGAATAGTTGCACTCCCACCCATAAGCCCTGCTGCACTTACGGGCCATGTACAGTTTAATAACTACTCCTTTGGCAGGGCATTCTCCCTTGGTGCCTGGCTCTTTATAATAGTTGTTGGTACAATCCTTCTCAGGTATGACAGAGGCTCAAAACTCAATGAGCTCCTTAAAGATGATGCTGTTTAGTGAGCGATCTCATGAATGCCTCACCGTACCCCAGAATTCCTGCCATATTTCTTATAATCCACATGAATGATATATCCTTAAAGGAAAAATAACTTCGATCAAGTTCTTTCCATATGGATTTGTTCTTTCTCTTGAGCTGTTGTCGACCATAACCATTCCAGAAACCCTGTCTTATGAATCCCCTGAAACTGCTCCTGGAATTATGAGTTACCATGCATTCCCTGCATTCTATTGCCCTGTAATTCTCCCTCAGGATTCGTATGTTTAAATCAATATCCTCTGCCGTCACAAAGGTAGGATCAAAACCTCCAACCCTGAGAAAAACATCTCTTCTCAGACCCATATTCATGGATGGGAGCGTCACCTCAAACCCTCTATAGAATATTTTAACCCGATCAAGTGATCCGTAGGTTTTTTTACCCACGTTTTTCGTAAAACCACACACAAGATCATATTCCTTGAGATTTTCGACCATACACTGGACCCATTTTGAATCGGGTCTTGCATCACCATCAGTGAACAGTATATAGGGTGCATCCGAAAGGGAAACTCCTATATTTCTCCCTTCACCTCTGCTGCATCTTTTTCTCTTTAAGGTAACTCCCTTTTGAAGGAATTTTTCAACGATTTCAGCTGTACCGTCCGTACTCCCACCATCCACAACTATAATACCGCATGGATAGGTTTGAGACAGGAGGGAATTTAATAAATTCTCTATATTAGCTGCCTCATTGAGAACAGTTATGACAACATCCACTTTTTCCGAATTCAGACCCAGTCAGCTCTCCTGACCTCTCTCTCTTTTTTGGTCTCCTTTTTGTACTTCTTATAATGTTCCCTGCATAGATGTACCTTGGTAAGTTTTGAATCAAAAGTGAATACCTTTGAGGCCAGATCTGCCGGAACAGTCTGGTAACTTTCATTTTTGCAATCCTTTACGTCGCACATTTTTTCAGACATGATTATACATAATAGAAAGATGTAAAAATAATTTCCTAAAAGGGGAATGCCCGGAGTAAGCCCCCTTCTGTTCACCTGAATCTTCAGGTTGGCAGCATTCAACTTTCGCCCCCGAAGGGGCTGCGTCCTACCCGGCCCTCCGGATGGCCTCACAGGGCCCGTTTGGACTTTCTCCAGCCAGGGCGGTTGTCCCATCGCCACCCTCCAAAACGTCATCCCTTCGGAATCATCCTTAAAGGAGGAGCGTATCATTTCTTTTACCGTTGCCTTCCCTCTCGGAAAATGGACCTAGAGTCCAATGGCACCCATCTCAGGAGGGGGGACTTTCCTCACTCTTTCGAGCGTAAGCTGCCCTCGGGCTTTCCCCTCATTTTCGTATATTTTTCAGCCTAATTAAGGTAGTTGTTAATGTAAGAACCTGATAAATAAAGGAAAATTGCGTACCATTCTATTGTACCAAAATTTAGTTAATATATACTACAATCTTTCACTTATGAGTAAAACGATAATTGCCATAATAGCGGTTACGGTGCTACTCATGAGTGGCGGGGCATTTGCATTTTCTGATGCCGGAGTTTCAGCTTCGTCTTCACTTTCAGTGAAGACAGTTGATAACTTCACCCTCTCATATAATAGCACCTCAGGGTTTGTAAATAATGTTAGTTACCAGACTTCCTCCGGGAACGTTGTCATAAGCGATTCCATATACATAAATGGATCAGCACCTGCAACTTCAGGTATGATAAGCGGTAGCCAATTCACCTTTGATAACGGAAAGGTTCTTGTCTTTGGAAACAAAATGCCAAGGGCCGTATCGCTTGTCACATATGGATCTCTCACAAGCGCTGCAAATATGAAGGTTAACCTCAATGAGAAAGCAAAGAAAATTGATGCAAATTTTCAGGTAAAGTCTTCCTCAAGTTCCACGCTAGGAGGTCTCAGTCTGGATACGATGCTTGGAATCAAGATGAGTGAGTATATAATACAGAATGGAAACTTCAGTGGATTTTTCATAACCGATGGTATTGTTACGGTTTCAAACTCCGGGCAGACTCTCACAATAACCCAGAACACGTCCAGTAAAATTATGGCATATATGCCATTGATTTCAGTATTCGTAACATCAGGAAATCTTGCAAATATGATACAGAAATATGAAAAAGACAAGATTGCAGAGAAGTTCAGCTATAATGCCACAACTGGCAATGTAACTGGAAGGAACGTAGAATTTAACTTCAACACAACCACAAACACCCTTACTGATCTTAAGGTCAAAAGATCAGGATCAATGGATGAAATTATATCATCCCTAAGTGTAGTGGGAAATGGAAGCATAGGCCAGGGAGTAAATATTCCCAACTTCGACCTTGGGAGTGTGGAGACATACGGATCAATATTCCTCTATGCAAACTCCAGCTTTATAGTAACTTTCCACGATAACCCGGTAGCACAGGGAACACTTGTCATAGATAACAGCACAGCCACAATAGTTGCACCTTCCGGTTCCAATGTCACATTCTTTGCAACAAGAAATACCAATATCCAGATTAACGCCTCAGCAGTTTCATCAAACTCTGATGTTCAGGCAAAAGCCGTTTTCGGTTTTGATCACAAGTTCTCAAGCGGAACTGGGGCTGTCAGGATAGTTACACCAAACAACGTAACTGAATATCTTCTCATAAACGGTGGAAATCTCAATGTAACGGGAAACACAATTAAATTGAACACCACATCTACCGCTATGATACACTTCGTTTCACCTCCAGGCCTCAGCAACCTCGGAAAATACAGAGTAGCATTGCAGGATGCAATTGCAAAGGGAAAGATCGCAGCTCAGATGATAATCAACGGATCAACTGACTTTGGAAACTTCACAGTTGGATTCAATTCAACGGTTCAATCAAAGGTAACACAGATAACCCATGGTAAGGTAACGCTTACATTCTCTGCAACTGCCGGCCATCATACAGGTACTGATGTGATAATATTCCTGTCCAACCAGTTCCTTAACGGCTCAACCCATGTCTACCTTAAATTCGACGGTCAGATTGTTTCGGTTACATCAATGAATGATATACTTAATGTGACAAGTTCAACAAACGCATCTTACGCAGTCTACGCTGAAAGCTCAGGTGATGTTGTTGTGCTACACATACCCCACTTCTCAAACCATACAGTGGAGATCAGCACAACACCATACACTACCAGCACACCTGTCAGCACGGGCAGCAACGGTTCCCTTGGCCTTGACATAACCATAGGTGCAATAGTTGTTGCAGCGGTTGTAATAATTGGTGTAGCTTATTTCATAAGAAAGAAGTAAGCAAACTATTTTAATTCCTTAAAAACACATATTTTTATTTTCATTAAGTAAAATATTAAGATCTGTTTTCATCACGTTTCAAAATTAATTGAATGAAATCATTTTGTTTATGAGTTGGTAATCTCCTACTTTTCAAATCAATACTTTCATAAATTAAATTAAGACACGTCTTCCGTATGATCTTGAGGTGATAATTTCGGCTGCCTTTTCCGGTAGATATACTATATCATTTCTGTGAAGGTAAAAATCACCTGCAGAGGTTGCTATGGGAAGAAAATCGACAGTTACTGAGACTGGAACCATGGGTTCACTCATTGCCCTTATATCTTCTCCCTTTTCTTCCTTGGTCTCTTCATGAGCAACTGATGGCTCTTCGTATTTCTCTGAAACAATCCCTTCCATGGATGCTTCTTTTACTCTAGATGGCTTTATTATACCCTCAAGAACATCTTGCATCTGATTGTGCATATTCATTATGAAGATTTTTTCCTCCGGTGTTAATTTCTCAAGCACTGTGGAACCAATCTCAAAGAGTGAATCCCTCAGAATCTTTTCATATCTCTTTAACAAAAAATTACGGAGATTTTTCTCTATCATGTCCTTTTTGTCCATTATTTTTCTATACAGGTCTATTGTATCCGGTGAAATATTTGATCTGGCCATTTCTTCCAGAGACTCCATCGCATCCTTGACCTGTTCATAGAAATTCCCCCTTATCTTCTGTATTTGAACCGTTGCTGACTCCTGACGGTAATAATCCCTGATTTCCCTTGAAATCCTGTCTATTTCAGCTACCGTTAGAGTCATTGAGGGTCATATACATTTTAGCACATAAAAGGATCAGTCATGGAAAATTCGTCTTTATAAAACTATTTAAGAGACTCGTTATTCAATTGAAGTTTTCCTCACCAAACAACTGATCCGGAAGTTTTACAAACGCCCATTCCAGTATTTCCGAACCTCTTTCCCCATACTCCTGGCTGATCCATGTGGCTCTGTTGGGAACTGAGTCCAATGGAAGATACATATTGGGTTTTTCAGGATTATCTATGAAGTCTGTTTCCATCAGGAAATATCTCCCTGATTCTATGGCCTTACGAATATCTCCCCTTGTCGCAGGTATGGACATCTTTACGATGCTATCTTCCCCAAGATTTTCAGGCTTTGCATGATGTTTAACCACCATTCCGTCTTTCATACCTGAACTTTTTATTCTCTTCTCAAGTTCATGAAGAGATGCACTGTCAAGATCCTCTGTGTGAAGAATTGCGGGAACTCCTGAATCCTTGCACAGTGAAAAGGCAAAATCAAGCAATTCGTTTGATTTTTCAACAATTGCTTGATCAACCTGAAAATGGGGCCTTCCTATTTCACCTATGGCATTTGCCTTACCCATATCACAAAGCCTTGCAGCCCTTATGATTCCCTCCCTGACCAGTTCACTGGATGTTTGAATGTTCTTTGACAGATTCATTAAGTCCAGAGGGTATGGACCTATTGTCACTATAACGTCAATACCCACCTCTTTCCTTATTCTTTCGGCCATGGATATTGTTCGCTGATAAACAGTTTCATAATAGGACGAAACAGGTATGGAATAGTCCGGTAAATTTGTAAGATTAATTGCAGTCCCTCCTGCTTTTTTATATTTCTTTGCACTTTCTATGAAATCACCATAATAATTTAAATGAAAATGATTGTCAAAAACTCTCTCCAGCATTTTAAAAATCCTCCAAACTTTTCTGAAATATGGACTCCCTTATTATTTTTGACCTTGAAAAGGCATCCTTTATGAAGGGAATAAAATTCCTAAGCATTTCCTCAGTGGTCTGGAATTTAATCGGCCTGCTCTTCAATGCCTCCTCAGTGGTTCTTCTGATCACCCACACTCCCAGTGGTGAGTAGTACTGGCTTCCTACTGATCTTATAACAATAATTTTGCCCTGTCTTCCTAATCCGTATAGATGTTTCACCACCGAATATCTTGCTGCATAATATGCCCCGGCTATGGACGATGCATAGGTTGTTCTGTTTCTTATTCCTTCATATTCCTGAGAAACTCCACCGTCTCCCCACAGGGAACCCTTATTCCATTTTTCAAGCATTTCAAAGGAGAAGCCACCCGGAATCAGAATGATATTAAAGTCGTTTCCAAGAAATGAGGCCGAATATACCTCTATTGAATCTACCCATGGGGAATGTATTAGCTTATTTTTCATATTTTTAAAAAGAATGTCATCAACAGCTGTAATTGACCATTTTGTTGGTACCATTCTTCTTTCCCTTTTAACTCCGATTATTCCGGCAGAAAAGACATTTTGAAGATATGATACATCCATTCCTGAATCGTAAAGGTCCCATAATGCTTCATTTGCCTTTATGTATGGATCCTCGTAGAAATAGTCAACCTTTCTTGGTATTTTTGGATTACTCTGAATCTTCAGATTTTCCATCATTGCCAGTGGACCAACTGGGGTTTCAAAAAAATTTTCACGGTAATTCTGCCTTTCAACCATTCTTCCTTCGAAGGATATTTCTATTGGCTTTATTGTTGATGAACTCTCCATAATATTTCTTTCTATTCTATCATCCATTTTTCTTACATTAACACGTTCACCAGTTCTGTACACGTTTGAATGTATGGATATAATTTTCTCCATTGAAAGATTGTACTTGTCTCTGGAGTAATCCCAGAAATCTCTTTGAAATAATGCAGTTGGTCCAGCGTAAACTGATGGATAACCATATTCTCCCACAAATATCCCAGGAGGCGTTTCCGTTTCAACATGTCCCTTTATGATGGGCTTTAAAGGCAACATTGGTCTTATCTCGTCAAGTATGGGGCATCTCCCAAGACCGCACATATTTTTGGTGCCCTTGCATGAACTGCAGTAAGGAAACAATGTAATTGGATCGATAATGGACTAATAACCCTATTGATCCCAATTTTTCCTTATATCTATGACAGGAAAATGATTATGCAAGCAAAGATTTGATTAAAAATTAGAAAAGGTTTATTATGCTGAGAGATTAAGGGATAACGGTGATTGAATGCAACAGGGACAAATGGCTTATGATAGAGCAATAACAGTTTTTTCACCAGATGGGAGACTGTTTCAGGTAGAATATGCAAGGGAAGCTGTGAAGAGAGGTTCTACCGCACTTGGATTGAAGTATAAGGATGGAGTTCTTCTTATGTCTGAGAGAAGACCGAGAAGCAAACTGATGGAACAAAATGCAATGGAGAAGATCCAGTTAATTGATGATTACGTAGGATGCGTTACATCTGGTCTAGGTGCTGATGCAAGAGTTCTTATAGATTTTGCGAGAATCGTTACACAGCAGGAGAAGGTAACCTACGGTTCTCTTGTGAATGTGGAGAACCTTGTGAAAAAGGTGGCTGATCAGATGCAACAATATACTCAGTACGGAGGAGTTAGACCTTACGGTGTTTCCATAATATTCGCAGGTGTTGACCAGGTCGGTCCAAGACTCTTTGATTCCGATCCCTCGGGAGTTATTAATGAATACAAGGCTACTGCAATTGGATCAGGAAGGGATCAGGTTCTGAACTTCTTTGAAAAAGAGTACAGGGAAGACCTTGATGAAATCGGAGCCATAAAACTTGGATTCAACGCACTGAAGGCATCTCTGGAAGAGGGCGCGGAGATGAGAACACCAGAAGTAGCATCAATACATTCCAATGGAATCTACAGAATCCTTACCAAGGAAGAGATTGATAAAATCACTTCCTGAACACAAAAATTTTAAACTTTTAATCCTTTAATATTTATGGAAGAGCAAGATAAGATAAGGGACGTTTTGAAGAATGAAAAAAATGTAGCTGTTGTGGGAATAAGTGAAAAACCTGACAGGGATAGTTACAGAGTTGCAAAATATTTGATTGACAAGGGTTACAACGTTATCCCCATAAACCCGTCCATAGAAAAATGGAATGGAATTAAGTCTTACAGTACAGTGAGTGAAGCTGGAAGGGAACACAGGATTGATGTGGTTGATATTTTTAGAAAGCCAGAGGCTGTACCTGAAATTGTAAGGGATTCACTAGGGGTGAAGCCAAAAACCATATGGATGCAAATAGGCGTGAAGAGCGATGAGGGAAAGAAACTCGCAGAAGAGAACGGCATAAAAGTAATTATGGACAGATGCATGATGGAAGAGCATAAAAAACTCTGATGTCGGGGTAGCCTAGCCTGGTAAGGCGGCAGATTCGAGATCTGCTGCTCTCGTAGCTCGGGAGTTCGAATCTCCCCCCCGGCGTGGAAAAATCATCACTTCTTCTGCTTCTGTATTATTTGAATAAAACAATTTAGTGTGAATTGAAATAAAGAATGGAATGAAATATTGCTTCGAATACCGTTTTTAAATATATAATAAAAAACTTATGGAAATTAAAGGGTTTTTACTATCTTGCAATGAGAACCGAAACGGGTGAATTTGCGGAAACTCTTTCAGAAACGGAACCAAGAATGATTCCCTTCTTAAAACCGTGCTTCTTGTTTCCCATGATTACAAGGTCCGGTTTTTCCTTTTCTATAACGTGAAGAATCTCTTCCACTGGATTTCCCATTACCACCACGCCACTGCACTTTTCTATATTGCGATCCTTCTTTATTTCTTCGACTACCCTGTGTAGTTTTTTCCTGTTGTTTTCCATAGCCTTCTCATTATCATCAAGGAAAGAATCTGTGGCACCAGTGAAGTCTCCAACAGGAGTTGGTATTGGTCTGTACACATTCAAAATCAAGAGTTCACAATCCTTAATGGATTCAGAGAGAAAAAAAGCCATTTCCAAGGCCTTTTTGGATTCCTCAGAAAAATCGTAAGCACATAGAATTTTTTTTACTTTTATTTCTGTCATATTTAACACGCTTTTCTTATAACTTTCAGGACAATAAATACTTTACCTCACATATTAAGTATCAGGTAGCTCCCAAGTATCATTCTAAAATGATAAATACAAAATAAGAATTAAGCGGATAGGCTGGGGTAGCCTAGTCTGGTAAGGCGCAGGTCTGGAAAGCCTGTGCTCTCGTAGCTCGGGAGTTCGAATCTCCCTCCCAGCGTTTTTTCAGTCTTTTCTTTTATGTGACATATAGAGTTTATATGGAAAAACATAATATCGTCATATTCGGATATGATGATATGAATCAATGTAAGACAATTGATAACTCCATGCTTCGAAATCTGAAATCAATTTTCTCTGATCCTGGGAATGCTAGGAAGACCCTGGTGCACAAGGCTCTTGGAGATCAAATAAGATTGGGAATTTATGAAATTCTCCTTCGGGAAGAACTCTGCGTATGCCAGTTAGAGGAGATTACAGAACTCCCACAGTCAACAGTCTCAGGAGCCTTGAAAGTACTGTTAAACGCTGGTTTAATTTCAGGCCGTAGAGAGGGAAAATGGATCTACTATCACGCCGAGAAAAATATCATGGATAAATGGATCATTGAGGTGACAAAATGAAAGGAAAGGTCCTCTTTGTATGCGTTGAGAATGCTGGAAGAAGCAAGATGGCAGAGGCCTTTGGAAAGAAATATGGGATTGATTGCATAAGCGCAGGAACAGTTCCCTCTGCAGAAGTTAATCCTGTTGTTCGGGAGGTGATGAATGAAATTGGTGTACCAATAAGCGACCATAGACCAAGGATGATGACAAGGGAAATGGTTGACAATGCAGATCTTGTGGTTATAATGGGATGTTCTGTTGAAGATTCATGTCCGGCTCCACTCGTCTCCTCCATGAAAAAGAAAATGGTTGACTGGGGACTGGACGACCCAAAGGGTAAGCCAAAGGAAGAAGTTAAAAGGATAAGAGACAGGATAGAATCACTTGTACGGGAACTTGCAAATTCAAACAATTAATTTCATAGCTTCTATTTCTATTTTCATATTTTCAATGCTCCTTGTGATAAGGAAGCCTAAAAATATCGGAATAGGGTATTCTGCGCTTTTGGGTGCAGCTCTGACTCTGGTTACCGGACTAACCTCCCTGATGGATGTAATAAGGGTAATTTCCATAGTCTGGAATGCCACCCTTACATTTGTATCAGTTGTGATCATATCACTGGTTTTTGATGAGGCTGGTGTATTCCAATATCTCTCAGTCAGGCTACTGAAGTTGTCAAGGGGGAGCGGGATAAAACTTTTCATATTCATAATACTTGGTGGAGCATTCATTTCAGCAGTTTTTGCCAATGATGGTACTGCCCTTGTGATGACTCCCATAATTATTTCACTCCTTTACAGGGCAGGATTAAAAGGCAAAACACTCCTTGCCTACATCATGGCAATCGGATTTATAGCGGATTCAGCAAGTATACCTTTGCTTGTGAGCAATTTGGTGAATATAATTGCAGCCACCTATTTTGGCATAAACTTCTTTCCATATATGTACACTATGATGGTTCCTGACCTTGTAAGTGTTGGTTCCAGTCTCCTTTTCCTCTATCTCTTTTTCAGAAAGGACATACCGAAAAGTGTTAAAGACCAGGTGGAATTTGATACAAATGAGATTAAGGATCCAAGAATATTCAGGCTGTTCTTTCCAGTGATAGTGACCCTCATTATTTCTTATTCAGTTGGCGGTTATTTTTCGATACCAGTTGCACTGATCTCAATGCCTGCAGCCGCAATACTTTTAATTATTGCAAAAAACGGAAGGAGGATAAGTTATGTAAAACCTGTAAAGGAGGCCCCTTGGCAGATAATATTCTTCTCCATAGGAATGTACATTGTTGTTTTTGCCATGGCCAATGCGGGCCTGACTTCAATAGTTTCTGACGTACTTTTAAGAATATGGAAATACCCCTTTGGCCTGAACTATATTTTAACAGGTTATCTGTTCGCCTTTACTGCATCAATTATGAATAATTTACCTTCTGTACTACTGGGTGACCTTGCCCTGCAGCATGCTAAATTGACCGGCAACATATTGTTAACAAATGCAATAGGAAATGATATAGGTCCAAAATTTACTCCAATAGGTTCGCTGGCCACACTTGTTTGGCTCTACATGATAGAGAAAAAGGGAGATTTTAAAATAAGCACATGGGATTATATGAAAACCGGAATTATTGTTGGTATGCCAGTTCTTACCCTGACTCTGTTTTCCCTCTATGCCATTTCACCCTATATGTGAACATTAACCTTTAATATCCATTCAAAAATCTCTGAGTGACTGTAATATGTCGAGTGAAACTGTTAATTTAATACTCTATTTTCTGGCAGCCTTAATGGGAATTTTCACATCATGGATTATAGTTTATGCGCGAAATGCTGATAATCAGATAAAGAAGATAATTTCTTACATCTTTCTCTCCATGATGAATGGCATGCTTCTGGGCCCTGCCGTTTATCTTTCTGGCTATTTGCCATTTAACATAGAGGATGTTATCCTTCTTTCATCGGCCATAATGGGTATTGAATTAATCTACCCCATGATTGAATTTGTTAAGACACTTGAAGGTTCTTCATCCAGAGGCGTTAATTTGGGGATTTATGTTATCTTTACAATATTTGATGAATTTCTCATGAGCCTTGATTTTATTTCTATTGTTTCGGGCAGAAGTTTCATCGCCTTTTATGGCGGAAACGTTCTCAATGTTGTATTCTATCCTCTGACTTCATACTGGTTCATCTTCCCAATGTCTCTGGAAATGCTTCTTACTGCCATTTTTTCCTTAAGAGATGAGACCAGGATTGGTCTTGTGTTCATAACTTTTCAGTCTGCAGTTATGTTTCTAACTCCATCGGCAATAATTAACGGTTTATGGGAAGGTTTGGCAGTTTATCTTGGTGGCTCCATAATGACTGCACTATTCATTCTTCTCTTTGAGTATCTTTACAGAAAGGAATATGCAGAAAAAAATTTCTCTGCCTATCTTAACAGGATCATTTTCACCTATTTCCTTATGATGCTCGGTGTAATGTTATATCAGTTATATGGAAATCTTATAGTCCTTGGAATATCCATAGTTATTGAAATGACCCTTTATCTGTCTGCCGTTTTGAGGAAAAACTATTTCGAAGGTCATGGTAAGGTATACTGGCTTGCAGACAGAAAATGGTCCACAATGTTCCTATTAAATATATTTCTTGCAGAATTTGCAATGGGTGCAACCTTTGACTTCCAGTACTATGGAGCATCGTCATTCATAGGGAGCCTGGGACTTGCGCCATTCACTTTAAGCCCCACTATTCTGCTTGCCTTCCTTTTCAACTCTGTTGTCTTTATAGGCGGAGTAACGGGATCACCATGGTTCTTAATAATGATGGGCGCTGAGATGGGATCACTGGTGGTTCTCAAGATTATGAAGACAAAGAACCCTGAAAACAGGGTCAGAATGGCATTGATGATAATGGCCTACGGTGTTTACTCCATTTTGCTCCCATCCTTCGTTCTCGCAAATCCCCAGGACTATCCATTCATTGGATGGAGCATGGGTATAGGAACTGGTGGTGGACTTGCAGCGGCTCTTATAATACCTATGTTGCTTACCTATCTGATCAGCGGAATATTATCACTTCTTTTTGGTGCCAGACAGTTATGTTCCGTTTTTTGCACTGCTCCTCTTATGTATCAGGGTACCTTTTATGATTCTATGAAGAAATTCAACAGACAGGGAAATCTGGCCAAAAAAATAACAATTCCTGCTGAAAGAGAGAACAAAATATACCGGGGCGTATCGCTTACTGTGTATGCATCCCTTGGAATTGCATCTGTTATTTCACTAATGGATAATTTTGGTTACCTGAATCTTACAATGTATGGCTCAGATCCTCTTGTTTTCATATATATTTTCCTATTTGACATAATCTGGTACGCTGTGTTCATCACAATGCCCTATTTTGGCTCTTATGGATGCATTAATACAGGATATTGCCACTGGGGTAATTTCAACAGATGGATTGGAAAATTTGGATTTTTCAAACTTAAGGTTAAAAATTCAAATCAGTGCATTGAATGTAAAACTAAAGATTGTGCAACAGCTTGCCCTGTTGGTCTATCCTCCCAACCCGGAAGTTTCATTAAAGGAGGGGAATTTAAAAATTCTAGATGTGTTGGCATAGGAGACTGCGTGGAGGCATGCCCATATGATAACATATTCTTCTACGACGTAAGGCACTTCATAAGAGGAAGAATAGGAAAAGGGAAAAGAACTGAAGTGAAATTGATCGAGAAAGGCAAAAGGAATTAAGGATCTCTTTAACATTCTGGGGGTAACCTCAATCCTCCTGCCACCAGATATATGATCGTATCCCTGTACTCCTGTGCCTTGAACCCATATGAACGCTTGAATGCAGTACGGATCTTGTTGTTCAATCCTTCAACAACAGCT
>NZ_JBLSDF010000031.1:0-19747 GCF_052315355.1 Cuniculiplasma thermophilum | reverse complement strand
CATCCCAGGACGAACGTGGTATCAATGCCATGAAAATCCTGGGAATAGAAAATATGAATTAGCACCCTAAACTTGAATTACATTACAAACTGGAATAGAGCCACTGGGAAGTTCAATTAAAAATTAACCATGTAAAGTCATGTACATGCTTCAATTATTTATATATGACCAAAATAAGAATAAAATTGACAAAAATCTATAATGCGGAGGGCCGGATTCGAACCGGCGAACCCCTGCGGGAATGGACCCTGAATCCATCGCCTTTGACCATACTCGACAACCTCCGCAGACTGAAGGCAGAGGCGTAATTATTTGGTCATTAAAGTATTTTGGCATATGGTCAGATAAAATTGGATTGTACCAATAATTACCATTCCACCGCATAATGTACAATAATTCTCTTTGGAGTCATTAGGAAAAGCAAATTCTGAATAGTTTATCTAATAAAACATTAATACATAAACTAAATGCCGTATCAATGTTTGAATCCATATTTGAGAAATTGGGGAGAAAAGTTTCCAATAATAGCGGTAAAATAATAGTTCTCTGGATTGTATTATTACTTTTGATGGGATATGGTGCATTGTTGGTATTTTCCAATACTAACTTTAACATTGAGAATGGATTTGGGTCTTCTAATTCCATGTCTGAAAAAGCATCAAACGAATTATCCCAGTACTTCAATTCTTCAGCTGGCACTGGTAGTTCAGGTTCTACTTCTGAATTGATAGTGGTAACAAAGAATACCAATGTTTCCAGTGCCACTGATTTTACAAATCTTGTTAATTATGTGAATGAAGCGAATAAAACAGCTTCTGCAGATTCTAATTTTACAGGCATTGAGAGTATTGTTGGGACCGAAAACCAGACGATGCTTTCTTTTTCAACAGGAATGAAAAAAATTCTTGACACTAACTTTCAGACTCTCACATCACTTGGGGGAGTTGAAGAATCTGCTAACCTGACATCCCAGATTTTTCTATCCCTTGAAACCAATTATTACTTCGAATTCTTAAATTATGAAGACAAGACTAAAAATTACTCATCGGCAGAAGGTGTGGCCTACAATGTTTCACATTATGCAGCTGATCAACTGTCCTTAGAAGTTAAAAGTAATGCACCGGTTATATTCGTAAACATTTTTGCTAGGTTTGTGAATCAGTCATATTCTCCGTCAATAAATCTTATCAGTTTGATAGGGGAAGGAGTAGAGAGCGCAATTCTAAATTCGTCTTTCAATGGGGCCATTCATTCCAGCCCAGTATTAGATCCGATTTATCAAGAAATTCTTTTCTATCTTGTAAACCAAAATTTAACACTTTTTATGAATAGTCCAAAATCATCTACCATTTATCTTTCTGAAGGTTTATTGAATAAAAGCGGAACTCTTGCGGAATTAAGTTCCTTTATTCAGAAGTTTGATAATAGCTCAATTTCCTTAGTTTTATCCTCCATTTACCAAAATATGGGTGCAGAAGATACCATAAGTAATCTTGAATACACTCACCTCTCTGTAAATTTAACCGTTTCTGCAGCCCTGAATCAGTTCAAGGGAAACCCTCTGGTTAAGGTTGATAAGTCCGTATTGCCATCATATTTTTCGGAGCTTAATAACACATCTGCTTCAGTTCTTTCAAATTCCTACATGGAATCACATTCCCTGTTCCAGATGCCAGTACAACCAACCAGTTATCTATTGCATAATTTTGTCGGATATGATAACTCTACAGCAATAATTATTTTCACATTTAAGGGAAATTACACCAATGCTGTTGCTAAAAACATAACATCAGTTTCAATCTCCTATGAGAAGAAATTTGCAGGTGGTAAGTTTCTAATAGCAGGAAGCCAGGAGTTTGCAAGTCAACTGGAAGGAGAGATCACCTCGGGACTGTTTAAGGCATTGGGAGCTGGCGTTGCATTATCCATACTGGTCGTCGGACTTTTCTTTCGCTCAGTTAAGGCAGCATTTATTCCGATTATGATTTTTGTCATATCTGCCGTGATCTCTCTAGGCATAGTTGGATATCTTTATACATACGTATTTCACACCGGGGTTTCTTTCATAACGCCGACTCTTCTCTTCATATTCATTCTTGGCCTTAGCAGTGATTATACTGTATATCTTATGGCAAGATACAGGAGGGAGTTGCGCAAGGGAACAGAACATCCAACGATTGCGTCTTCCAGATGGGCAGGTCATGCAGTTTTCACGTCTGGACTAACAGTTATTATATCTGAGATAGTTCTCTGGCTTGCAAATATACCTTTCTTTAGTGATGCAGGACTTGCAAATGCTATAGGTGTATCTGTAACCCTTGCCCTTGCCACAACATTCCTTCTGTCTATATTACACAGGTATGGCAAGAAGATTTTTAAGAAGTCCTCAACAGGAGAATTCGTTGAAGGCAACCATAGGATAATGAAGAAAGTTGGTCTATTTTCAACCAAGAATAAGGTTGCTATGATTGCCATATTTCTTATTTTCGCCCTTATAGGAGTTACAATCTATGAATCTACTCCAACTGGAATAGACATGCTAAAGCTACTTCCAAGAAGCCAGGCAATTACAGCCATTGAGGTTGTAAATAACAGTTTTAACGGAGACTTTTTTGACAGAAATTTCATAGTAATAGGTCTTGCATCTCCTTTGATTACAAGTGTGGGAAATAAGATTACAGTTAATCAGACAGAGATGGCAACAGTTTCTAGTATTGAGAATAAAACACTTGAAACAAAAGGTATATCCATGGTATTAGGGCCAGGAAGGCCATACGGTTATTATTATGGAGTTCCAGATGTTATATACAAAAACCAATCACAGATATATGCAAACCAGTCACTAAGTTTTGTCAGTTCTGTAAATTCAAGATACGTAGAGATAGTATTCCAGACATACTATCTTGGGTGGGGTTCCAAGGCGATCACTACGGTTACAAATCTTTACAATAATATAAAGCCATCATCACCTTCCAGTTACACGGTAGAAATAGGAGGATTAACTCAGGCACTATCAGACGCCTTGTCCAGTACTCAGGTATCATTCTCCGAACTTATTCCTATACTTACAATAACCATTTTCATAATCCTTCTCATACAGTTGAGTTCCATATTGACACCTGCAAGACTGATAATAATGGTGATAGCGGCAGTTCTGGTGTCACTCTCTGTCTCCTATGTAATTTTCCATTACATACAGGGTTTTCCGGTTGTAATTTTCATGCCTGTATTTGTATTCATAACTCTTCTTGCTGTTGGGTTAGATTATGATATATTCATGATAACAAGAGTCAGAGAAGAAGTTATAAAAGGAGCGAGTCTTAAAGATGCTTTGATAACAAGTGTATCCGAAAACGGTGGAGTTATAATGCTGTTGGGTTCACTTCTCTTTGTCACGTTTGCAGCTCTCTATTTCAGTGCAATTCCTCTTATACAGGAGATTGGAATAGGAGTTGGACTTGGAGTTCTGATTGATACGTTTATCAGTTGGCCTTTCTTTATTCCTGCAGTGATGCTCATAATAAAGAAATATAATTGGTGGCCATCAAAATTGGAAGATAAGAACTAAAAATTCGCATTGAATTTTTCTTACACATTTACAAAATTTTTCTTAGTTTCTATTTAAATTAGTAGTGAATCTTTCGTGGGAGATTACTTTAGATCAATTCTCAATATATTTACCATGTTAAATGTGACCAACTGAATCAAAAAATTATATCTGGGAAAAAGTGTATTTTTTATTGGAAGACAAAACCCAAACCGCCTGCCGCCTCATCACTCTCTTCCTTAACTCTGTTGTAAATTTCCTTTGTTTTTGATTCACTTAATTCCGTGAGAAATGAAAAATCAACGACCTTAAAGACCTCTTTTATCTTTTCCTCATTTCCCTCTATTATCACTATTTTTCCACTAACTTCAAAGTCTTGACCGTCTCTTCTGGTCACACTAAGTGTCTGAACCCTATCATCACTGATAAGCTTATCCAGAGTGGATTCGAATTTACCATCGTAAGAGTATGCCCTGTACATAATACCATATTTTCCAATACTTAATCTCTTTTATGTTCATTAATCACGAAAAAATTATAGAATTATAATCATGTAGTGCATGACATAAGGATGGTTAGTGAAAAAGATCATTTAAAAAAGTATATCAAAGATCTGGAATCTATATGGGACATAAAGTTTTCAACTCAGACTCAATCCTATTTTACCGATTCCAGCTTTAAGGAGAATCTAATAACTCCACGAGACATAAAGCAGATAATTCTGAACTTTAACATTAAGAATGATGAACTGCTTGTTGAATATTTACGTTCCATAGGCTGTGACATAATATACGAGGACATGGAATATAGAATAATCAACGATTCCTTTGACAGTACAAATGAGAATATTCCTGTTATCAAGATTAATTCCCTAAATGTGATTGAGGGAATGGAACTTGCATATCACATGCTTATGAGGGAAAGAGTTCAGGTTAAAGATGCCCCGGTTGATATAATTGAACTATCTTATGAATTAAAGAACCAACTAAGGTTTCCAGATGAATTCTTTAATGAATTTCCCTCCTTACCACTGTCAACTCCAACAAAAAATAGCCAGGGTTCTCTCGTTAATTATGGAAGAATTCAAGGTTTCAAAGTTTACTACAACTATTTTTATATAAATAAAGATGTGGTGATACCATCAGCTTCCTATCCTGCAAAAATAAACATTGATAATAACATCACCTTAAAGGGATTAATTGATGCACTAATAAGGGCCTTTGATGAATTTACAAAATCAGATGAATTTAAGGAGTATCTTAATTACAGAATGCTTAAGAACATAAGGAATAAATACGTCGCAAAGAAGGGAAAACCAGTTAATTTATCACTCTGGTCAGAACAAGAAATAAAATATGCATTATCAACTGGACTCTTTGTTAAGACAGAAAACACACTCTGTTTAAAAGAGGGTAAGACCAATGAGGATCTTAATCAAAAGATCGACGAATTGAGACTAGCCTCATTGCCTACTACTAAGAAATGGAAGAATGTTTTCCTTTTTGGATAGTTATTCTTTATTTTCTTCCATTACCTTTCCGTACACACTGGTAATTTCCCTGTATCCTATCTTTTTGTAGAAATTGAGTGCAATCATGTTCAAGGATGGAAATTCCGCAGTTACAATAGTTATCTTTCTCTTTTTCATTTCATCGTAGATAGCATTGATTAGGAGATTACCTACCTTTTTTCTTCTAAATTCAGGCATAATGTAAAGGTCCACAATCCTCAATTCGAGGGGAGGATAGTAAGAAATTCTGTTTCTTACCTCTGCTTTTACGAGACCTGCCATTTTTTCCCCAGCAATCGCTACAATAGTAACAAATTTCTCCTTGTCCTTTATGCAACTGAGATAATACTCCTTAATTTGGCCAATATTTTCATCGTTAGCTTTGAAAATGGAATCAAACTCCCCATTCAGGCGCTTCATTCTCATTATTAGATTAATAAAATCATCAATATCACTTTCTTCAGCTTTTCTTAAAACAATCTGTTCTTTTTTCATAAATTCACCTCTGGTAATCTTTTTATCAAACCCAAATCCATATTTTTTTCAATAGCTTCTCTGTTTGTCGTTATAACCTCTCGGGCGGTTTTTAGAAATCCTTCCCTGCTATCAACTTTTCTCGCCATACCCTGTTCAACCGTTGCTCTTGCAACTGCTGAGGCAACCTGTGGATACAATTCCCAGTCACCCATAGTTGGAACAATTTTATCAGGTTCCGGGTTTGAAACGTAATTGGCAATTTCGTAAGACGCTTTAACCATTATACCAAAATTTACCCCCTTAGATCTGGCGTCCAAAACACCTCTGAAAATACCTGGAAATACCAAACTATTGTTTATCTGGTTTGGAAAATCACTTCTTCCTGTCGCAACTATTTTGGCTCCATTTGCCTTTGCGTCCTCTGGCCATATTTCGGGTAAGGGATTTGCCAGGGCAAAAATAATCGGATCCTTATTCATTTGTTTAATCCATTCACCCTTTATTACACCAGGCTGAGATTTTGATGCGGATACTACTATATCAGTGCCCTTCATTGCTGCCTCAATGTCTCCAGTACGCCTTTCCTGGTTGGTCTTAAGTGCAAGATCATATTTCCAAGGATTTGAAATCATCATCTTATCCAGATCATCCCTTTCGGGGTGAATGATGCCGTGGGAATCCACCATAATAATATTACCCGGCTTAAAACCAGCTTCGATCATTAAATTAGCTGCTGCAATATTGGCTGCCCCAGATCCCACAAGTGCAACAGTTGAGTCCTCTATCTTCCGTCCCGTAATCTTTATGGAATTAATAAGACCTGCAAGAATTATACACGCCGTGCCAAGTTGATCGTCGTGCCAGGCTGGTACTGTTAGCTGTTTCTGAAGGTCTCTTAAAACGAAAAAGCATTTGGGGCTTTCTATATCTTCCAAATTAAAACCTCCAAATGAGGGTTCAAGAGCCTTAACAACATTTATAAATTCTTCACCCGAGCCAACTCTTAGGGGCAACGGAATCGCATTCACTCCTCCCAGAAGGTTGAAAAGCATTGCTTTACCTTCCATCACAGGCATTGCAGCCTCCGGTCCCACATTTCCAATGCCAAGAACTCTTGTGCCGTCCGTAACAATACCTATACTGTTCCATCTACCAGTTAAATTAAAGGATTCATCTGGATCCTTATTTATTTCACGGGACACTTCTGCAACCCCAGGTGTATACCAGTATGAAAAGTCCTTCATAGATGTAATGGGTACGTTTGGAAATGTTCTTATTTTTCCCTTGTAAAATCTTGAATATTCAACAGCCAAACGGTTGAACCGGGCTGTTCTCTCGTTATCGTCCATCATTCAGATAGTATAAGATTATTTATATACGCTTCGAAAATTTACCGTAATATGAAAGAACTGGAAAATGTTGGTTTAAAATGGGACCTGATCTTAAAGCCCCATATAGAACAAATTCAAAAGCAAAATCCGGATATGAATATAAAATCATTATTTACCCCACTTGTCTCCATGTTGAACTCCAACAGAATTCCCTCCAGGGTGATCCTATCTGCAGGAAAAGTAGTGGCTTACGCCTATGTGCTTCCTGCCATGGGGATCAGGGACAGAAATATTGCTTCAATAGGTTTTATAGAAGAAGATGATTCAAATAGATCAAGAGGGGAGTCTCTTCTCAAGTGGCTAGAAGGTGAATCAAGCAGGGAAAGGAAGTTACTTATTTTGGACGGACTTTACAATTCATCCTTTTTGGATGTTTCATTGAAGGAAATAGGGTTTCACAAAAGTACAAGGATTAAAATGATCGGGCATATAGATAACGTGCTGGAGAAATTATCACATTACAATTTCGAGGAGATTGAAATGTCAACTGAAATTTTACATTCAAGCGATGTAAATCCTGAAGCCCTTTCAGAGATACAGTACAGTGCATATTCAAATAGTCCGGACAGGGTTCTGTTAATTCTTGAAAATGAGAAGAACATAACATTTGAGATACTGTTATCAGGATATTATGGTAAGATTCTAACTTCATCCTCAATCATTCTGGTAAATAGAAGTGGAATAGTAGGTTCAATAACCGTTTCAGATGGATCAGAAGAAATAATCGGAAAAAATATCCCACTCATAGTAGATTTTTTTACAATCGAAATTGAAAGGAGTAAAGGTTACGGAATATACATATTGAAGAAATCACTTGAAGCCCTGAAACTACTTGGATACAAGGAGATACAACTTTGGGTTAACCAAGAGTCCAGCGCTTACCAATACTACTTGAAAAGGGGTTTTAATAAAACGGGAGAGGAAAATACAACATACTGGAAAGATTATAGATCAATAAAAAATTGAAAGGATAAATCTTGTCAAAATAACACTGACGGGGATTGAAAAGTTGTCATCCACAGGATAACCAGAAAAAGATTCCGCCAGAGATGCTACGACAGCATAAATGATGTAAAAAATTCCAAAGAAGTATACAGCAAATACTGATGTTACAAATAACATTGCAGCCAAACCACCAACGCTTTTCCTTGGGTTGTAAGGTAGCTTTAAGGTTCTCAGGTTCATCCCAGCAATAGTTGCAGCACTGTCACCTATGGCCATTGCAAAGACTCCAACTAGGAGTGCCCCCATTCCTCCGGTAAGGCCCATCAGTAATAGTACCCCAGCAATATACCAAAGGGAGCCAATACCTGGTTGTACATTCTTTCTCTCAAAGCTCATAACGAATTTAGATATGAAGCTTTCCCGGTATATTCCGGAAAAGTTGAGTAGAAAAATGGCAAAAATTACCAGGAATACCAGAATTACCTTGATATATACTTCAGAAATAATAAAAAAGGAACTTATCAGCGCAATGCCCGAAAGTATCTGCAGAAGATCCCTTCTCACTTCTATATTGTTAGAATTTCCTCTTGCCTCATTATTAACAAATTCGTTCTTTCGCATTTCATTACTAAAGAGGAGGGATATAGATATTCCAACACCCAATGAGAGTGCCAGACCTGAGGATATGTTTGTATTAAGATGGATAATAACTGTGAGGAAGAGGATTACTGTCACTGCACCTATGTATATAAAGGATCTTGACGTGTATAATAAATTCAAGGCAAGTGTTGATAGAAATTCCACTGACATGGAAAAAGAGTAGGGAAAGAATAAGAAGAATGGAATGGATATAAAAAATGACAATACTGTAGAAAAATTACCCATCTTGAAATCCATTAATAAATAAATAAGGAGGAAGAGAAGAATAATAATTAAATTGAGATCGAAATAGATAATATACTCCATTAAAAAGCGATGTTAATAATATATAAAACATTATTTAGAGTGGGAAATCTTTGCTCCCAAAGGCTTTTTCCCAATCTGACAAAAACTTAGAGAGTCCCTCAGAGGTCTTTGGATGATCAGGTAGTTTCTTGAGGACATCAAAGGGTAGGGTAACAACATCTGCACCTATCAGCATGGATCTGAGTACATGCAGCGGGTTTCTGATGGAAGCCACCAGGATCTTTGTCTTAATGTCGTAATTACTGAAAACTGTTTTTATCTGCTCTATAAGTGCCATTCCGTCATCACCAATGTCATCAAGTCTTCCAACAAAGGGTGAAACATATTCAGCTCCGGCCTTAGCAGCAAAAAGGGCCTGAATGCTGTTGAATATGAGCGTTGAATTTACTGGTATTCTCTTTTCTTTAAGCGTCCTAGTAACTCTAAGTCCATCCAGGGTAAAGGGTATTTTCACGACTGCATTATTCCCAAGCGCACTTATTTTGATTGCCTGACTCAGCATAGTTTCATAATCAGTAGCAATTACCTCGACACTAACCGGTCCGGGAGTTTCTTTTATTATCTCTCCAATAACGTCTTTAAACGCCTTTCCCTTACTCATTTCCTTGGCAACCAAGCTAGGATTGGTCGTTACACCATCCAGTAATCCCCAGTCTCTGGCTTGTCTTATTTCATCAATATTTGCTGTATCAAGAAATAGTTTCATATTTTTTCACCTCTCTAAAGCTTCTGATTCCTGCTGATACTATATCCTTAACTCCCATATGAAAATAATCGAACAGTTCCCATGATTTTCCTGATTTTCCAAAAGTATCCTTCATACCTACTCTTACAACTGGAACCGGATACTCTTCGGAAAGGACCTCCGATACTCTACTGCCTAACCCATTATAGATCGAATGTTCTTCGGCCGTTACCACATGTCCTGTTTGTTTTCCATATTTAATTATTCCTTCTCTGTCTATGGGTTTTAAAGATGAAACATTCACTACGGCGGCATCTATGGCTTGCTCTTTCAGCTGCTGAGCAGCTTGAAGGGAAAGATCAACCATTGAACCATTGCAGAAAATAGTCAGGTCACTACCGTCCTTAAGAACAGTATTACGTCCTTCTCGGAATTCATAATCCTTATCATTAATCACAGGGAATTTCTCCCTGCTGAGTCTTACATAATATGGTGTCTTGGTTTTCTCAACCAAATATTCCATGACAGATGATGTTTCTATGCTATCTGCAGGTACAATAACTTTCATGTTGGGGAGACCACTCATGATGCCGACATCCTCAATTATCTGGTGAGTAGCTCCGTCTTCCCCAACTGTTATTCCTGCGTGAGTTACCACGAATTTAACATCTATATTGTTGTAGCATACAGACTGGCGTATCTGTTCATAGGTACGCATCAGAAAGACGGCAAATGTGGAAACAAATGGTTTTTTTCCAGAGAGAGCGAGGCCTGCGGCAGCCGTGACCATAGATTGTTCTGAGATACCCATGTTAAAGAATCTACCGGGAAATTTCTTACCAAATTCAGCCGTCTTGGTGGAAGATGAAAGGTCCGCATCAAGAACAACAATATCTTTGTGTTTTTCACCAAGTTCTACAAGTTTCTTTCCGTACGTCTCCCTCAGGCTCTCTGTAGTTTTCATTCTGCATCAATCTCCTTTAAAGCTCTTTCATATTCCTCTTCATTGGCTGGTGGGGAGCCATGATATTTACTATTATTCTCCATATAACTGACACCCTTTCCCTTTACAGTATGCGCAATAAGAAAAACTGGTCTATCCTTTATAGTTCTTGCAAATTCCATGGCTTTTCTTATTTCTTCAAAATCATGACCATTAAATTCGTAGGCAGCCCAACCAAAGGCTTCTACCCGCTCCTTAAGTTTATCCATCGGCATGATGTCCTTGGTATAACCATCCAGTTGAACCCCATTTTTATCAAGAATGGCAATCAGATTATTGAGCTTGTACTTACTTCCGGCCATTAGACTTTCCCAGATGTTTCCTTCCTCAATTTCCCCATCTCCCAGTATAACGAAAACCCTGTAAGGGTTGTTATCAATTTTAGATGCTATGGCCATTCCAACCCCAATGCCCAAGCCTTGCCCTAGGGATCCAGTGGATGTTTCCACCCCCGGTACTCCACGATGAACGTGCCCTTCCAGCTTAGAATTTATCTTTCTAAAGTCCATGAGAAGGTCCTGTGGGAAATATCCCCTCAAAGCTAAAATGCTATAGAGTGCGGGTGATGCGTGTCCTTTGCTCATTACCAGTCTATCGCGATCTGCAAGATTCTGATCAGTTGGATCAATGTGCATTTCGTTGAAATAAAGTTCGGTTAAAACATCTATAATACTGAGTGAGCCCCCCGGATGACCGCTCTGGGCTCTATAAACCATCCGGATTATTAAATTACGGGCCTTTTTAGCTATCTCTTTTAAATCTTCATTACTAAGAATCAAACTACTTTTTTTATTCCCTGCATTTTCAACCATGACCTATATTCCCCTATATACCTTCATTCGATTTTCTGTTAAAACTTTTTGTTTACAAACCAGAAAAATTATTCGATGGAACTAACCGAGAAATCTCCATCATTAGTTTGAAGATCTTCAAATCCTGACGGGATTCCAGTTGCA
Organism: Cuniculiplasma thermophilum; assembly: GCF_052315355.1. Lineage (NCBI taxonomy): Archaea > Methanobacteriati > Thermoplasmatota > Thermoplasmata > Thermoplasmatales > Cuniculiplasmataceae > Cuniculiplasma > Cuniculiplasma thermophilum. The sequence continues at coordinate 8,267 of NZ_JBLSDF010000031.1, read as the reverse complement.
AAGATGAGTATTTTTATCTTCCCATTTATTTCTTTATCCGTGCCGAGTCTCGGAATTATGATCGCGTCTCTTCCTATTCTCTGTCTGGCCAGCTCCATTGCCTCCGTTTGTTCACTCATCTGCAAATCGTCTCCACCCGTTATACTGATAAGCATGGCCTTTGCCTGATCCATTTTAATGTTGCTGAATGGCGAGTTCATTGCCTGTTCAAAGGCCTCCTGAACCCTTTGACCCGGAGGAGAGTCGGACACGCCAACTCCAAACGTACCAATGCCCTTTTTGGACATCACCTTTTCAAGATCGGACATTTCTGTGTTGACCTGAGTTGTTCTCGTTACGGAATCTATTATTCCTTCAATAGCCTGCATCATTATGGAGTCAGCAAAGGCAAGGGCAGCATCTACCCTCTCGTTGGGTACAAGTTTTACGATCTCATCATTCTGGAACAGTATTACTGAATCTGCAGCTCTTACAAAATTGGTTAAGCCAATTTTTGCATTTTGCTCCCGTATTTTACCTTCACCTTTAAGAGGCCACGAACAAATACCTATTGATAGTGCACCACTCTTCTTGCACCTTGATGCAATAAAAGGGGCTGCACCAGTACCTGTACCTCCACCCATTCCTGCGACTATAACAGCAATCTTTGTACCTTCAAGCGCTTTGTCAATTTCATTGACGGATTCTCTTGCTGCCTGCTCACCTTTAGAGGGATCGGCACCAGCCCCTCTTCCTTTGCTAAGGCTCTTACCAATTACAAATCTTTTATCCGCCTTGATTTCCTTTAAATGCACTGCATCTGTGTTTACTGCAACAGTCATTACATCAGCAACTTCACTTCTGAATTTTTTCTCATACATTTTATTTACTGTATTAGAGCCTGCTCCTCCAACTCCAATTATACGAATCTTTAATTTATTTTCATCTAAGATTTTGTCTAATTCTTCGTCCTTTAAGCCTAAATCCGAAAGATCCGACAAGTCATCTTTCCCATTAAACATATTAGAATATGAATTCGCCTTATTTAAGATATACCCACTTATCAGATATTCAACTCATTTCTTGGGAAAATAAAATGTTAGGTTTTATTCTTTCAATTCTATTCTGCAAATTTCTTCCTCAACACCTTTTTATCGATTTTACCCGTTGATCCCTTTTCAAATTCATCTACCCTGATAAATTCGTCTGGAATCCAAAATTTCTCGATTCTTCTTTGCTCTACAAATTTCTGCAGGAATTGCTTTAGGTCCTCTGTATCGATAGGCTCCTTGGAAGTGTAAATGGCAATGGGGCGTTCTCCCCATTTATCGTCCCTCCTTCCTATAACTGCTACTTCCCCTATTTTTCCGTAGAGACTGATTATATCCTCAAGGATCAGGGTGGGTATAAATTCCCCTCCTGACTTTACTGAATCCTTTTCTCTATCTACAATTGTTAAATAACCTAAACTGTCCAGATAACCTAAATCGCCAGTATGAAGCCAACCTTCCTGCCACAATTTCTTTGTTGATTCAGGGTCCTTGTAATACTCATGAGTCAGCCATGGAGCCCTAACCGTTATTTCTCCAATTTTTTCGGTCCCCTTAGGAATCTCTTTTCCGTTTTTATCAACAATTCTAACCTCTACCATACTTGCAGGGAGTCCAGCTTTAATACTGTATTTCGACCTCTCTTCTTCATTCATATTCATCGTATCAAAATTGTATACGGAAGCCGTAAGTAGGGGTGCTGTTTCTGACATACCATATGCTCCCATAGTACTTATGTTCAATTTCTTTGCTGCTTCATTTAGCCCCCGTGAAAGGGCTCCACCACCAATAATGGCTCTGAAATTTATTTTAGGAAACAGATCTGAAGCTCCAGACTCGTTGATGAGCATATAAAGGATTGATGGAACCATTGCAGAGATTGTAACTCCATTATCCTTGATTAATTTTAATTCCTGAGATGGATTATATCTGCCAGCCAGAACATACTTGCACCCCTTAATTAGAAATGTTTGAGGTAATCCCCAAGCGTGAACATGGAACATGGGGACGAGTGGCATTATTACATCCCTGGAATTGATCGAAGCTGGTTCATCCGAAAGGGTTGCTATAAGGGCATAGGCATGCAAAACAAGATCTCTGTGGGAGAATGAAACACCCTTAGGCATTCCTGTTGAACCTGATGTGTAAAACAATGTTGCTGTATCATCTTCCACCACAGCAGGCAATGGTGAGTGAGAATCCCTTTGAATGAGTTCATCATAGTCATACACATTATTAAATGGAAAATCCATCTTAGTATCGGATGAAGAATAAATGATCCATCCTTTAACAAATCCAAAAAGATCCTTGTAATTGATAAACATTTTAGCAATCTCATCTCTTATAATAATATAGGAATCTTCTGCGTGTTGCATGGTATAATATATGAGTTCCACAGGGTATCTAATATTCACAGTGTGAAGGATCGCCCCTGTCATAGGAACTGCATAAAAAGATTCTAAATACTGCCTTGTATCCCAGTCAAGAACGGCCACTCGATCACGGGGACTTACTCCTATTTCAACCAGAGCCTTTGCCAGTGCATTAACTCTAGATTCAAAATCCGAAAATTTGTAAGGTCCCTTCTCTGGGTCAACAATTATCTGACTTGGATTTCTCTTAACAGCACTATGAAGTAAATTCCCAAGTGTTAATTCATATTTTACATAAGCCATAAGAGAGTTAAATGAAAAACAATATAAAACAATATTCCAAAGTAGCTGTTTTTAAATAAAAAATGAGATGAAGTAAAACTTTTTAGTTCATTTCTTCTAACTTTTTCTTAATTTCATCGTAGTTTGGCTCTTTGCCAGGATCCTCAGATACCCATGCATATACAATTTTTCCGTCCTTATCCAGTAGGAATACTGATCTCTTCGAAACGTCAAGGCTTGGAATTCCAATAAATTTGTTATGCACTATACCATATTTTTTAATTGTTTCCTTAGAGTGATCGCTGAGTAGAGTAAATGTTAATTTATTCTCATCCTGGAACTTTTTCAGGGAAAATGGGGTATCAACACTTATACCTACGACCTTCGCCTTTAGGTTGTTAAATGCAGTCATGGAATCTCTGAACGTGCACATTTCCTTTGTACATACTCCTGTAAAAGCCCCAGGGAAGAAGGCAAGTACAACCTTTTCTCCCTTAAAATCGCTCAGTTTTACCATCTTATTTGAAGTATCCGCAAGTTCAAAATCCGGTGCCTTATCTCCTACTTTTAATGCCATATTTTCACCAAGTTGATATAAATAAAAACTATTTAAGATTAACATGAGAGCCATATCTCTTCTTTCAGGCGGGAAGGATTCTTTCCTTTCAACATTATTTGCTATGGATCAGGGTCACGATGTTGTGTTATCAGTTTCTGTCAGACCGGAGGAATACTCTGAAATGTTTCATTATCCAAACACATGGATTGTGCCGAAAATTTCAGCTTTGTTAAATATTCCAAATGTTACCATACCGGAAAGTGAATTTTACATTCAAATACCTAAGATAGCCAAGGAAAACAATTGCAAAATGATAATAAGTGGTGCAATAGCTTCGAATTTTCAAAAGACAAGAATTGAGAAGATGTGTACAGAGAATAACCTTGTATCTTACACTCCTCTCTGGCTCGTGGATCAGACGAGGGAAGTTAAGGAAGTTATTCGTTCCAGAATTAGAGCCTTATTGTGTTCTGTTTCTGCTGAAGGGTTAACGGAGGATATGTTAGGAAGTGCATTAGATGATGATATGATTAGAAGACTTGCCTCACTCAGTGAAAGATACAGTATTAACATATCGGGTGAAGGGGGTGAATATGAATCCTTAGTAATGGGGTGGTTCAACCGATCTATAGATATCAAGGGATCAAGGAAGATATGGAAGGGCAGTTCTGGTTACTTTCTCTTTGATGAATAAATATTCATTCCTTGTTATGGGATTAAGAACAACTTTAATCCCATGTATAAAAGTTTTTTAAATCTGTGATCATAGGCATTCGCAATGATAATTTCCCCAATTGATTCTAGATATGGACGAGAGAATGTTAAAAAAATATTTGACTTGCAGAATCGCTTTAATTTAATGCTTAAGGTTGAGATAGAAGTATTGAAAGCACAGATTGCGGAGGGCGTAATACCTGAGATTAATCTTCAGCCTCTAACTAAAGTACTGAATGAAGGTGTGAATATTCAAAGGGTTTCGGAGATTGAAAAGGAAACCCATCATGATATAATGGCCTTCCTGAGAACAGTGGCGGAACAGGCAGGTCAGGAATCCCCCTATTTGCACTTTGGTCTAACATCTAATGATATAATCGATACTGCCACTGCATTGCAATTAAAGGAATTTTATGAAGTCTTATATCAGGATATCTTTTCAATTCAGGATTCAATGATAAGTTTAATCAAAAAATATTCAAGCACAGCAATGCTGGGAAGAACACACGGTCAACATGCCAGTCCAATAACCTTTGGGTTAAAGGTCTCAACATGGTTAGAGGAGATGAATAGACATTTACAAAGGCTTCATTCCGCAAGGGAGAGAGTCCTTGTTGGTAAAGCTTTGGGCCCAGTAGGAACGGGGGCTTCAATGAAAGGTCAAGGTCTGTTAGTTTCGATGAGATGTATGGAGAGCCTTGGCCTTAAGTCAGAAATAGCTACAGGTCAGCTCGTGGCTAGGGATAGATATATTGAATTTCTACAGATACTTTCAGGTATATGTGTCACTCTTGATAAGATAGGTACTGAAATAAGAAACCTTCAGAGACCGGAAATAAATGAAGTTATGGAGTTTTTTGATGAAAAAAGTCAAGTTGGCTCCTCAGCAATGCCTGCGAAAAGAAACCCAATTGAGTGCGAAAATGTTTGCAGTATTTCCAGATTTGTTAGATCTATGGTTGTTCCTGAAAGTGAATCTGCCGTAACATGGCACGAGAGGGACCTTACAAACAGCGCCTTGGAACGGTTTACAATTCCTTATTCCTGCATTTTAACTGATTATATATTAGTTAAGATGACAAAGATTTTAAGCAATTTAAGGGTACACCAAAATGTTATGGCTGAAAATCTAAAAGGTTCTCAGTTATGTATCTCGGAGAGACTTACCAGCGAGCTTACCTTGAAGGGCGTGGATAGACAAAAGGCACATGAAATAATAAGGAAAATATCCATGGAATTCTATGAGGAAAAAAGGAACCTGGTCGATATTTTGGAGAAAGGTGAATTCGGAAAATATTTCAGTCATGATGAAATAATTGAAATCGTAAAACCTGAGAATTTCCTTGGTTCCTATGAATTAATATGCAAAAAAGCTATTGAAAACACTATGAAATGGAGAAAGATAACATATGATTAGCGGGATCTCAAGGCAGATACTGGAAGTACTAAAAGATGATGAACTTTCAATATCGGGGATAAGAGAAAAACTTGAATCGAGGGGCATAAAGGTGCATAGATTAACCCTCTCTGGATATCTAAGCTCCATGGTTGATAGTGGTTTTTTAAAATACAAAGATATTAAACCAGCCAAGGTTTATTCTATTGATGATGGGAAGGTAATCTCCATTTATTCTATGATAGGAAATGCAGTAAGCAAGAGATATCCGGGAAGAACTGGAGATATGTCATTGTTACTTTTATTTAATTTGTTCAATAGGCCCATATTTTTAAGGGAAGTCGAGTTGTGCAGTGCTGAATTGCCAAGAGCATATAAGCAATCCTTTAGTAAAAGGAAGGAAATATACATTCAGAAATTGGGATTGCTTGGAATAAACATCACAGAAAACGAAAGACTTATGGAGCCATCCTTTGAGGATAAAACAGCTGTATTGTCCATGATGCGTGATCTGATACTTCTCTCTAACGATATACAGTATATAGAGGAAATATCCGATGTTGAACAAAAGACTCTTGAGGATGTCTGAATTAAAATAACAATCGCTTAAATATCTCATTGGAATCAACATAGGATGAAATCACTTCCAGGGAAATCTGTATATACGGGAGAGCTTCCGTTAGGATGCAAGATGTGCGCAAAGGGAGCTAAGATGGTTCTTTTTGTTTCAGGTATATGCGACGCGAAGTGTTTCTATTGCCCGATTTCGGAACCAAAGAAAATGAAGGATGTAATGTTTGCCGATGAAATGCCGCTTAGAAATATGAGGGATGCCATATATGAGGCAAATATGATTCAGGCAACAGGAACAGGGATCACTGGTGGTGATCCTTTGAAATTTTATGAACGTACCTCTGAATACATAAAGATCTTAAAGGAAGAATTTGGCTCCTCACATCATATACATCTTTATACAATAAGTGGTTCAAAAGAAGCAATCGATTCTGTAGGAAAAGCAGGTCTCGATGAGATAAGGTTCCATCCACCTGAGGAAATCTGGTCAGTAATGGATAAATCAATATTCAAACAAAGGATAAAATGGGCAAGAGATAATGGGATGAGCGTTGGAATTGAGGTCCCAAGTTTACCAGACAGGGAGGAGGACATGCGATCTTTGATAGACTTCTCAAGGAGAATGGATCTCGATTTCATAAACCTCAACGAATTGGAATTTTCAGAGACAAATTTCGAAAATTTGCTTGGGAGAAATTATAAAATTAAAAATGACGTTGAATCAGGAGCAAAAGGTAGTCAGGATATGGCCATTAAGATGGTTAAAGAGAACCCTGATTTCACTGTCCACTATTGTTCTGCATCATTCAAAGATTCGGTCCAATTGAAAAATAGGCTTAAAAGAAGGGCAAAAAACGTTGCAAGGCCAATAGATTCAATAACGCGAGATGGCACCATAATAAGAGGGGTTGTAGAGGGAGCAGATCCAGAAATAATATACGGTGATCTGATTCAATTGGGAATACCTAAGGATCAGATGCATATTAACTACGGAAAGAAGAGAGTTGAAATTCCTCCATGGGTGCTGGAAGATATAAAACCACATCTAAATTATGACATCTATGAGGTTGAGGAATATCCGACCTATGATGCAATTGAGGTTGAGAGAATAAAGATATAATTAAATTTCAGGGCATTTTGAAAAATTTATTTTTAAAAAATTTAAATACTTAATTAGGACAAATATGGCAGAAGTGTTTCCACGGCATTCTTTATTTCCGATATATGTGGAAAATTATCTGCGATATATACTGGTGCATACTGGTCCAGGGATGGGGGGTTAAAAAACGGACCATTAAATATATAAGTCCCATTAGTTCCTGTTATAATCATTATTGTGGTCAAATGGTAGACGCTTGTTAATTCAGCTGAAACGGCACCTGGGGCACCACCGGCACCAGTAACTGGATACACAGTTTCATACTGTTTTAATATATTGTAGATCGCAGGAGGTAGCTTCTGTTGAGCAACGCTAAGTCCATATGTCACCAATGTTTGATCCCTTACAGAATTAGGAGGTTCAATCTGTACACCAGTACCATTGGGGTTCTTGTAATTGTTGCCTTCCTCTCCAAACAAAGTCCAGTTATAAAGATATACCGGATCCATGTTAATTTGATTATTTCCAGACTTTACCGAGAAACTCTGATCAAATATGAGGCCAGGAATACAGGCATAACTACCTTCATTTGGTGAAGAATGATGTGTATAGATGTATGAATTTATATCGGCATATTGAGAAAGGGCGCCATAAATTACCCATGAATCAGCGGCGCCAATAGGACATCCAGTCCATGATATGAAATATATGTTTACTGAATTTGATGGGGCATAATCGTTAGTACTAACCTTAGCAAAACTTCCCCATGGATCATATTGGGGAGCCGAAAACGATGGAGAGCTGCTATTTGAACTACCGAAACTTATTATGCCACTAAATGATAAAATGGCAACTATTAGAATAACCCCAATCACTATGACAAATATTCCTACTATAGGATTGCTTTTTTTGGGTGCATCTTGGCCGACCTTTTTTTTGCTGGACATAATACAACATTAATGAATAAATTGTGATATATTATTCTTTGTGTTCCCACCGCCATTATTTTTTCTTGTTCCATACAATAAGAGATTGGACTAGATAATATGACATACTTATGAATAAAGACCTTTTACATACATTTTACTCGATTTTAATTATCTACGTGACTTTACATCTTCTTTTTATTAGTATATCATGGAACACGCAATTTAGCCATTTTCTGTAAATCTGTCTGTGGGTACACAGGATTTTCATTGTCTTCATGTTCAATTTATTCCGTATTTTCATATGTACATAATGT
>NZ_JBLSDF010000030.1:0-22463 GCF_052315355.1 Cuniculiplasma thermophilum | reverse complement strand
ATCATTTATCTGAGGGCAGCAGAGATAAATGACAAATGGTCTATGAGATCATTGAGAGGATATTATAAATGCATTGATGAGATTAAGGAAATGTTCCAAAGGAGGTATCCTTTATAAATACACAACATTTGGGACGCTATGAAAATGGACGTTCAGAAACACTTATTTATTGATTTTTAATTTGAATCATAATCCGATTAATATGAATTAGTATTATCGAATCTGTATACAATATATTTTTAAACAACGTAATACTTCAACTTATCAGCTGAAAGTTTTTTCACATTAAAGTGAAGTTTACTTTACATATGTGAAAAAAACTTTTGTATAAGAAAATGATTGGGCTAAGTGGTAAAAATGATACAAAACAAAATTAATAAAATCGTTAAGAGGGACGGTACAACAGCGGATTTCGATAAGACAAAGATTACCAGAGCTGTTTACAAGGCTATGCTGAGTGTAAAGATTGGCACTATGAAAGATGCAGAGATTATATCAGACAAGGTAGTAGAGATACTTGAAAGTGAAGATGCAACTCCTACTGTTGAGAGAATCCAGGATATCGTTGAGTCCGTTCTGATGTCAACAACAATTGAAGGAAGGAAATTCAATGAAGTTGCAAAGGCCTATATTCTCTACAGGGAAAAGAGGAGATTCATAAGGGAGGAGAAGCAAAGGCTGGGAGTTAAGGACGATCTAAAATTATCATTAAATGCAATCAAGGTACTTGAGGCAAGATATCTTCTTAAGGATGAGGAGGGAAAGATCATTGAAACTCCAAGTCAGATGTTCAGGAGAGTTGCGAATCATGTGGGTATAATAGATGCCCTATACGATTATGCAAAATTCCAGAAGAAGAATATACTTCCTAAGGATGGAAAGAAATTATCTAATATATCGAATACGCAGATAGAGGTCCTTGAGAGGGCATTCAACAAGCTAAAGGAGGAAGGTGTTATATCAGGAACCTTTGGGCAGTTCATGGACTTTTTGTATACGAAGCCAACAACGGCTGAAGACACAATAGAGAAAATGCACAGAATGATGACAAGACTTGAATATGTACCAAACTCACCAACGCTTATGAATGCAGGAGCCAGGCTGGGGCAGCTGTCAGCATGTTTTGTTCTTCCAGTGGGAGACAGTATAGAAGAGATATTTGAAGCGGTTAAGCAAACAGCAGAGATACACAAATCTGGAGGAGGAACCGGTTTTTCATTTTCAAGGTTGAGGAATAAGGATGACATAGTTGGTTCAACAAAAGGCGTCGCATCTGGACCAGTTTCTTTTATGAAGATATTTGATACAACTACAGAGGTCATAAAACAGGGTGGAAAGAGAAGAGGGGCAAACATGGGAATCCTCAGATACGATCACCCAGATATCATGGAATTTATCACAAGCAAAGATTCAGAAAACACAATCCTGAGAAATTTCAACATATCTGTAGGTATGGAAGATGATTTCTTTGAAAAACTTGATAATGACGGATACGTTGAATTGAGAAATCCAAACACGCACAGGGTTGTATCAAGAATAAAGGCAAGAACAATGTGGGACACCATAATCACCCAGGCATGGAAAACAGCTGATCCAGGACTTATATTTCTGGATGAGATAAACAGGGCAAATCCGGTTAAGAATATTAGTGAGATTGAAGCAACCAACCCTTGTGGGGAACAGCCATTAATGCCATATGAATCATGCAATCTTGGTTCCATAAATCTCTCAAAATTTGTTGTGGGAAACCAAATAGACTGGGAATCACTCAGGGAGGTCATTAAACTGTCCGTGAGATTCCTTGATAATGTAGTTGACGCAAATAAATTCCCAGTTAAGCAGATTGAGGATATGACAAGGAAGACAAGAAAGATTGGCCTGGGGATTATGGGATTTGCAGATATGCTCATAATGTTAGGCATACCGTACGATACAGAAGACGCATTGAAGATCGCAGAGCAGGTAATGTCTTTCCTAAATGATGAGTCACATAAGGAATCTCAGAGATTGGCAGAAGAGAGAGGAGTGTTCCCTGGATGGTACGGCTCTGAATATGAAACCAAGGGAATACTTATGAGAAATTCAACCACAACAACAATTGCTCCAACTGGAACAATATCAATTATAGCAGGATGTTCATCATCTATAGAACCTCTATTTGCAATCGCATTTATGAGACACGTTCTTAACGGTCAAGAGCTCATTGAAGTCAATCCTCTGTTTGAGGAGATCACAAAGAAGAGGAACCTATACACTGATAAGTTGATGCAGGAAGTTGCAAAGACAGGAAACCTTGAAAATGTTGATGTGCCGGAGGATATAAAGAGGATATTTGTAACCGCACACGAAATAGATCCAGAATGGCATGTGCTTATGCAGGCAACTTTCCAGAAATTCTGCGATAGTGGGGTTTCAAAAACAATTAATCTGCCACACGACGCCACTCCAGAGGATATAAGTAAGGCATACAGGCTGGCAAAGGATCTTCACTGCAAGGGTATAACTGTTTACAGAGACAGGAGCAAATCAGAACAGGTTCTATACAGTGGAACAGAAAAGAAGGAAAAGAAGGATAAGCCTTCAGTCGCAATTGTGGAAAAAATTGCTTCAGAGACAAAGGACAAAAAAGAGAAAGTCTCTGCAAAGTTTCTTAAACTGGAAGCCACGTTCGATCCTGCATGTCCAGACGGAAAATGCGATAAGTAATGGGAATCAACGAGATCAGGGAAGAGATAATATCAAGAAAACTCCTATTTCTTTCCGAGGAGATATTCAGACAAAACGCACCACTTCAGTATCTTTTACTGGCACTGGCAAAAAATAACCCTTTTTTGTCGGCAGTTTCAGAATATGCAAGGAAATTCGATGCTGAGAAGTTCTCTGATTTTGTGCAGTCAGACATAATTGATCAGATCAAAGGTAGTGATAGTGAAAAAATATTTTATATTGAAAAAAATTTTGAAATCATAAGGGAAAGGTGTGAGAATTATCTGAAGAATATATCTGGCAACTCCTCACTTTAAACCTCACAACATTTATTCATGAACCACGCAATCTAATGTATGATTCATTATCCTGATCACGCATTGAAGAAGAAACACAATTCAATCAAGACAATTCATGTCATTTTGTTTGTTAAAAAAGTCATAAAACGGGACGTTTTCACATCACCCTGGGAACAACCCGGTGCTGGGAAGATATCACCTATCATTCCACTTAGTTTAATCAAAATTTGAGAAGAGATAAGGCATACATACAGGCGGTAAATATTTTTAAGAATTAAATTAAGTTTTATAAGACTCTGCTATGGAAGCTGCTGTTCTTGATCGCATATTGGATTACTACCCTATTATAAACATAAGGTCGGAATAAGCAGGAGCAAATACAGAAAGAGAAATTCAATAAAAAAAGGAGAAAGGAGTGAAAGGGGGGAATGAAAAGTATAGTTAAATGGTTCATTTACAAACCGGCTATTTTGCCAAACCCTGATCAGCGTTTACACAGCACAAATATTCTCAGCATTTTATTCAGTAATTTTACCATCTTACCTAATTTTTTATTCACGAGATTTATTATTGAGTTCCAGTTTTTCCAACGTTCTGAAAGATTCCCAGATCATCCTTTAAACAAACCCCATCCCTAAAGGCATCCAATATGAATTTGTCATTTTTAGATTTCATTCTGTTTATCTCATCAGGTGTTAACATTATTATTTCGTAACCTGGTGGGAAATCCATATTTCTGAGCCTGTCCAGAATAGTTCCGCTAAAGTGGCCAATTATGAGGATATCAACATCACTCCAGAGGTTAAAATCACCGCGAGCAAATGAACCTATAAGGATAACTGAGCATCTGAACTGAAGGTTATTTGCATAGATTCTTGCATCCCTTATGACCTCATTTCTTTTATTCATCCTTTCTTCAATGATTTCCACTTTGTCTCAACCTCATTAATTATTATTTCAGTGCATTCTATTGCCTCACTTGCGTCTTCCAGTGTATAATAATCTTCAGGAGTGCCTTCAGACCAAACATCGGTATATCTTGTTGGAATGTAATATTTATCTATCTTTTTAGCTAAATCTACGATTTCTTTCTTAAAGTTAAGATCAACTAAAAGAAGAGAGATAGAATGACCAAAGGAGCCTTTACCAATGCCTCGCAGGTATGCCTTGACTGCAGATTCTGCTGCCTGCTGGGCTTTAAAGCATGCCCAGTTGTAAAACTGCGATGATTTGTCGTTAATGGCAGAACGAAGAGTTGCTTTTGCATTCTTCATCCATCTGTTGTATTCTTCTTCATCAAGATAACTGGTCATTTCCTTTAATGAGTATCATACAATATATTAATATTATCCGTTGAAACTGACAATCCAAAATTACAAGTTTATCCTTCATTTCACAGTGTCTCAAAGGTTGTCTAATCATTAAGGCTACTTATTTGGAGAACTTCCTTAATCCAGCGGACCATTTTTCATCTGTTTCTGCCACTCCCAGATACATGGTCTTGATTGCCCTCTCTTCATACAGCATTGAATCAATTAACTTGCTCCTTCTCTCTATGAGATTCATAGATTCACAAATCCATAAATTTAAAGATTCATATGTGATCTGACATTATAATTTGAGGTTGAATAAAAAAGAAATTTGTTTAAATTTATTACAAATATTATATATTACTAATTATTAACAAAAAAATGCAAAAATTAAGCAACACTTGGAAGGTAACTGTTGTAGTAGTGGTTGTGGTATTTTCCATAGCAGGATTTGTTGGTGGGTTCTATTACGGTAACTCTCAGCATCCTACTTCAACGGTTACAGCAGAAAAGTCAGGTAAAATAGGAATTTTAGATCTCACTGCAAAGGTTATAGCCCATAGCAATGAGGTGATTAGTGGAAATGTGAATGCATCAGGTTATAGTTTTGGTGTTTATATCGGGCCTGGTGTAATGAACGTTACAGTATCCCATGCACAAATATATGACGCCCAGGACGAGGGGATTCTGGCAGTGGATACAACTTCAGTATATGTTGTGTCAGATCACATATATCACAACGGTGTGGATCCCAATGCCAGCATACACATCTCTGGGTCGGTTGGTTTCTATGGTGTATCCAATTCAAACATTATTAATAATGACATTACGGACAACAACATCAGCGGAATAGTAGTTGCATCATCCTCAAAGATTGTTCCTGCAGGAGTTCCGGTTCCACTAGTAAATATGAGTGCCCATAACGTTTTAGTTGCAAACAACATTGTTGCCAACGACGCTGGCGGTTGTGGAATAGTGGTAGTTGCATGGGGTCCATTTATGGAAACATATGATGTTACAGTACAGAACAACACGGTTCTTGGATCAGTATTCGGAAGCAATGGACGCCCAACAGGCCCATACGTTGGAACAATTGTAATAGCCGCGGATTTTCCATTCTCACAGGCTAACAACAACAGTGTTATTGACAACAGAGTCGTAGGTGGATTGGAAGACGGTATCATAATAAACAATCAGGCGGCCGGAGCAAAGGATCTTTACAACAGAATAATAGGAAATTATGTTAAGGAAGCCACTTTCCAGAGACTTAACAATCCTCCCTTTGACAATGCAACAGATTTAAATTTAGCCAATGAAACCAACGGCATAGCCGTCTACAGTAACTACATTCCACAGACAGCCCATCCCATGCCACCCGAGGTCAATTACACCGTAATTGCTCAAAATACCATAGTGGATGAGCAGGTCGGAATATGGATTGCAAACGCATACAACAATGCTATGTCAGGTAATTCATTCATAAACGTGGCACAGCAAGTGACAACTTACTATGGAGAAAGCACAGCTACCTGATAAATTCATTATTTTTTAATTTTCAAATTTTTGATTAAGGTTATCTTTCTAAATTTATGACCTTATGTTTTAATTTCTCAATATATTTTTCAGTATATAGGAGAGGTTATTTATTTAAAAATTCAAGAGTATATGCGAAGCACTGTTGCTAGATTCCTTCTGGCATTACTTAAAGGATATGGGACCGGCTCATCATTTTCTACTGATTTCAGGAATTCATATATTTCCATGTCTATGACATCTTTTTCATCTATGTTCTGAATCTGTCCATTTAATACGGGCCTTCTGAAGGCAGTTCTTTTATCACCGCTTTTTACGTTAGATTCGTATATACTACCATCAGTACCAATAATTTCATAGGCCGGAAGTTCAGGAGAATGTTTATAGGCCCAGGAGTAAAAAAACATTCCCTTGGCACCAGATTTAAATGAAAATAAGGCCATTGATGTATCCTCGCCCTGAATATTAGAATCTCCTTTATATTTCAAGGAGTATAAACTGTCATAATCACCACCCAGGTCAAGAAAAGCCTACAGAAAGTGGATTCCACCATCGATAAGCGCACCCCCTCCCATATCTTTCTCCGAGGTTCTCCATCCCTTTTCCTGAAAATACCTCTGACTCCTTACAATTATGGTATGGACCCTCCCTATTTTTCCCTCTTTGATTGTTTTTACTGCATATTGCAGAGACCTATCAAAATAATATTGCTCTGCAACCATAAATTTAACATTGTTTATTTGTGCTTCATTTATCATTACATCGCAATCTTCCATATTTGTAGATATTGGTTTTTCAACAAGCACATGTTTCTTGCGTTTCATAGCATAAACTGAAATATCCCTATGAAGGTTGTGAGGCATCACGACATCTATAACATCGTAATCGGAATTTAAGGCATCATCCATATTTGAGAACGTTCCTGTAACCCTGAACCTGTCCCTGTAATCCTTTAGTACGTTCTCCTTTCTGGAAAAAACAGAGAAATCGTATCCAAGCCTGTTGTAACTTTCTGCATGAGCAAAACCGAATCCGTTTCCACCAAGTAAAAGTATCTTCATAGAAATACATGGGATACTTTTTCATTAACTGATCCATAGACACCAAAAATAGTATTAAATAAATAATTTAAGAGTGAAAAGAATCACCTTGGAGAGAGATACTTATAAATGTGGAAAACCCAAGGCGGTTTACCGTTTTTAAAAAACAGTGACAAGTATTATGCTTCGGCGGCATTGTTTTTCTTTGCGAGTGGTCTTTATGGTATTTTCATTAACATCTTTTTCTTTGTAACTCAGAGTCTTGAAAGTGTCATTTTATATCAGACTACATTTCAGATATCTCAAACACTTTTTTTCATTTTGGGCACATATGCAATGAGAATCATAAGCGCAAAATATCTCTATGCAACTGGAAATATACTTAGGGCTATAACCCTGATTCTTCTATATCTCATTCCATTTCTTTCAACTGATGCCATGTTTTTTGGATTCATATTTGGTATAAGTTCTGGGTTATTCTGGGGTGGAAATGCAACATTTTCTCTCGAAATATCGAGAAGTACAAACAGGTACACCTTTTTATCCATAAACTCAGCCGTCTCAAGTCTGGCTGCACTTTTATCACCCGCAATTGGTGGATTTTTGATATCTGAATCGACCTTCAGCGGTCTCAACAGATATATTTTTGATTTTTCTCTTTCCTCAATTTTACTGATCCTTTCATCACTTGTATCTCTTTTCATATCACAGAAAGGGGAAATTGGAGGAACTTTCCACATAAAAGAGACGATTATCAAGGAGGAAGAATATAAGGATTACCGTTTATTTTTCTTCTTTTCTTCCATACTGGGAACGGTTATCAGCACACTAATGCCCATCTACATTTATTATGTGACCAAAAATTACATAATAACGGGAATATACGGATCCCTTGCTTCTGCCACAGGATTCATTTCAAACGTTGTCGCACCCAAATTGATGGTGAGAATGAAACAACACACTGTTAAGATAGTTATAATACTGATCTTCTGGTCATTTCTTTTCCTTTTTAAAGGCAGATTTATAACTGAAATAGTATTCGGCGGATCTTTCCTGATCCTTTTCTTTCTAACTCCAATATCTAATTTGGGAATGGGAGAGTTCATGAGATATCTGGATCAGTTCAAAAAGACCAGACATTTCTGGATAAATCGGGAATACTACCTTGTTTCCGGTAGAATTCTTTCCTTCTTTTCCATACTTCTCATTGTGGATTCGATGTCCATTTACGATTCCCTGTCAATGATGCCTGTGTTTTCT
The DNA here is from genome assembly GCF_052315355.1 of Cuniculiplasma thermophilum. Classification (NCBI taxonomy): domain Archaea; kingdom Methanobacteriati; phylum Thermoplasmatota; class Thermoplasmata; order Thermoplasmatales; family Cuniculiplasmataceae; genus Cuniculiplasma; species Cuniculiplasma thermophilum. Next base: position 14,315 of record NZ_JBLSDF010000030.1, on the reverse strand, counting down.
CTCTCCCTTTTAGGCCTTATTCCCGTTCTGAAAAAGGTTAAAACGTGAAAAACTTCTATCTTATCATCCATTATCCTATTGAGCGATCAATCAATATAGTAAGATTAGATTATAATTATATACAAAAGTGAGTAAGATGGATGATGAAGTATTCAGGCAATTGGAAAAGTTTAGGCTCTCGAATTATGAAATCAAGGCATACGCATACTTGCTTATAAATGGCCCACTTAAGGCTACCGAGATAATTAAGGAAACCGGGATTCCCCAGCCAAGAATGTATGACATTCTGGGAAAGCTTGAACGGAGAGGCTTGGTGATCATCAATTCCAGCATAAAAAAAACCTATGAAGCGGTGATGCCTGTAGAGGCATTTAAGAACGAAATTATAGGTATGGAAAAATATGTCAATCAATTAGAAAATTATGTAAAGAGTAATAGAAAAAATAAACAGGTAAAGTCTCCAAACGTATGGTTTATCGAGAACGATGCAAGGACAAAAAGTAAGCTGGAAGAGACAATTGAGAACGCAACTTCAGAGATACTACTATCACTTCCGGATGAAAGATTAAGATCCTTACTCCCGAGTTTAAGGAAAGCAGCTAGAAACAAGGTAACAATATGCTCGGTCGTTGGAAACGGGATAAGTGGAAGCCTTCTGGATTCAATAAGTGATATTGGTATTGTGAGGACAAGAGATGTAACACCTGCTGAAATTGTTATAATAGATAGGAAAAACTCATTTCTGAATGCAAAATCCATTACGGAGACCTCAGACTATTCGGTGTTCATTCAGGAGGATGAACTTGTAGACGTTATGGATTATTATTACTTTTTCATGAACTGGATACCCGGAAGATACATCGTCGATTTTAATAAGTACAGTACTTTCAAGATAAAGACATCCTGGTTAGCCTGTGAGGCTATTGATAACATATTTTCAAAGGGTAAAAGGATAAAGGCCATTGTTAAGGGCATCCTTAAGGATAGAGAAACGCTAATAGAGGGAGAAATTGAAAATACGGAAAGAATACCTGGCGTAAAGCAGGCTTTTAACATTATTACAAAATCTGAGACGCTTTCTGTGGGTGGTAAAAACGGGAAGCTCGAAGATGTCAGAATGATTGAGGGAATCTTCCAGGTTCAAGGTATTTGAGTTACTAAGAGTAGTAAATGGACAAGTGTATTATGGAAATTAATTTATCAAAGATATGGGAAAGGAACACGTATTAGTAGAAGCAAAGGGGAGGGAAATTAATTGCAGTTTTCCTACAGAATATGGTCTGATTCAGTCAAATATGTGGAATTTGGAGGAGATGGACGGATTCGTTATAATATCAGAAGATGAAAAATCTCTAAATTTTAATATTGACATAAAGAGCGGAAAGATAAAGAAAAAAACAATATTTGGGTATCCGGAGGTATGTGTTGGAAATAATCTACTGGGACAGAAATTCAACGAAAAGTCAGATATCAAATTTCAATTTCCAGTTAAATTGAAAGACATCCTGGAAAAAAACATAAATCTTCTGACGAAATTTTCCATTGAGGATTATGCCCCATCTGATTTACCTTTCAATATATCCTATGATTTCTGGATAAAAAAGGATATGGATATAAGGATGCCAAACAGCGAAGAATATGAGATCATGATATGGGTATTTAAAAATAAACAGAGACCAATTGGGGAGAAGATGGGAAACACATCCATTCAATGCAAAATAGAGGGCAATTATGAAGAATGTAAATTTGATCTTTGGTATGGAAGTGCATCTCAGTGGAAAACCATAACTTTTACAGTAGATGAGAGCAGTTCTATGTCGGGTAAGAGAATGGAAATACCCATTTCTCAATTCTTACTGGAATCATTGAAATATATGAATAAGGACTCTGGCGAGATGTACCTGATGGGTCTTGAGCTTGGCTCTGAATTCGGTAATCCTGAACACACATACACAAAATTACAATGGAAGCTTGAAGAATACGGGCTTTTGGCAAAAAATACGTACCTTAACATTGTGAACCTTTAAAGGGTAAACCTAAAAAAACCATCTGAGGTAGTATTTCAAAACAATTTTAAGAGCATGGTCATTAACATAACAATGTTTAAAGATGGTTTTTTATTGGGCTTTTCCTTATCAGGATTTCAATCTGAAATGGGGATGGGTGAAAATGACGAAAATTCAGATTGGTGGAAATGGGTTCACGATTTAAACAATATCAGGACGGGAATAGTATCCGGTGATTTGCCAGAAAATGGTGTGGCATACTGGAAACTTTATGAGACATACAATAAATTCGCGAGGGAAATTGGAGCAAACACTCTGAGACTGGGGACAGAATGGTCCAGGATTTTTCCAAGATCCACTGAGGATGTGAAGGTAGATTTGGAAATAGAAAATGACGATATAGTAAACATCCACATAACGGAAAAAGCCATGGAAGGTCTCGAAAAGGTTTCCAATAAAGAAGCTGTAAAACATTATAGAGAAATCTTTCAAAACGTCAAGGACCTTGGCATGCATCTGATAATAAATGCATATCATTGGCCAATACCACTTAATCTCCATGATCCCATAGACGCCAGAGACAACGGATTGAAGAATGAGAGAAACGGGTGGCTTAACCACAAAACAGTAATAGAATTTGTAAAATATGCAGCCTTTATTGCAAAGGAATATGGGGATATTGCAGACTGTTTCTCCACAATGAATGAGCCGAATGTAGTGTTTGGAAATGGTTATTTTAATGTTAAGTCCGGTTTTCCACCAGCTTTTCCATCCATTGAAGCAGGTCTGTTATCAAAGAAACACATTATAGAAGCAATAGGCAGATCATATGACAGTATGAAACAGTTCACGAGTAAACCAGTAGGTCTTATTTATTCAAATGCAGACTATGTTCCATATTCTGAGGATGATCGAGACGCGGTTGAAATGGCACTTATGAACGATCGGTACTCTTTCTTCGATTCTCTAATCAAGGGCGATATGGGGTGGGCAAAATCAATTGAAAAATCAAAATCCTTTAGTGAAAAATGCAATTTGCAAAGAGACGATTTAAGGAAAAAAATTGACTGGATAGGTGTCAATTATTATACACGACACGTAATAAAGAAAACTGAGGATGGAGGATACAGAATACTTGATGGATATGGCCATAATGCCCCAAAAAATTCGAAGAGCAAGGATAACAGGGAGGTTAGTGATTATGGCTGGGAATATTATCCGGAAGGCATATATAACGTATTGAAGCAGTATGATAACAGGTATCATTTACCAATGATAGTTACAGAGAACGGAATTGCCGATTCTGAGGACAGAATAAGACCAAGATATCTTGTATCCCATCTCTATGAAGTGGAAAGGGCCGTAAAAAATGGGATTGACGTAAGAGGATATCTCCACTGGTCCCTTGTTGATAATTATGAATGGAGTTCGGGTTTCGGGCTAAAATTTGGAATTATAGGGGTTAATTTGGAAACAAAGAAAATTGAAATGAGACCAAGTGCACTAATTTTTAAAAAAATAGCTGAGAGTAGAGGAATCCCAGAGGACTTAATTTGGATGACAAAATAATAATTATAAGTATTTATTAATTTTTTGATGAGGTGTATGGATGAAATACAGAAAACTTGGAAAGACAAATATTTGTGTATCAGAAATAGGCTTCGGGTCGTGGGCTATTGGTGGTACATGGGGAAAGGTCAGTGATGCGGATTCAATGAAAGCTCTGGAAAATGCAGTAAAGAGTGGAGTCAACTTTTTTGACACAGCAGATGTATACGGGGATGGCAAATCAGAAAGACTGTTGTCAAAAATCAAGGCGGAGTATGGGGATGAAATACATATTGCAACAAAGGCCGGAAGAAGATTGAATCCTCATGTTCCAGAAGGGTATAATTATAAGAATCTTCGTTCCTTTATTGAAAGAAGTAAATCTAATTTAGGGGTCAAGGAAATTGAGCTTCTGCAGCTTCACTGCCCCCCATGGGATGTTTACTATATGCCACAGGTTTTCGAGGATCTTGATCGACTCAGGGAGGAAGGGCATATACTTAATTATGGGGTTAGCGTTGAGAAGGTGGAACAAGCCATAAAGGCTGCCGAATATCCTGGCGTTTCAACAGTTCAGATAATATTTAACCTTTTCAGACAGAGGCCTGCGGAGATTTTTTTACCTATGGCATCAACGAAAAATATAGGGGTAATAGCACGCGTTCCACTGGCCTCTGGCTTATTAACAGGCAAATTCAAGGGAGACGAAGTCTTTGAGCCTGACGATCACAGGGCTTTCAACAGAAACGGAGAGGCCTTCGATAGGGGCGAAACCTTTTCAGGAATAGATTTTAAAACTGGAGTAGAGACGGTTCAAGAGTTAAAAAGAATCATTCCGAATGGTTATACGATGACCACTTTTGCAATAAAATGGATACTTGAACATCCTCAGGTTTCCACTGTCATTACTGGGGCGAAGACAGATATACAGATTAAGGAAAACGCCTCAGCCCCGGAACTGCCAGACATCGATCCGAACATTATGAAGGAGATCGAGAATTTATACAATGCAAGGATCAGGCCTCTTGTACACAATTACTGGTAAAGACAGAATCGTTTAAACAATTTTAAATTCTCCTGGTTTAAAACATGCCACAAGATGGCCCCCTTTGTCCTCAGTCAATTTTGGTTCTTCAGTAAAACATCTTGAAATTGCTATGGGACAGACAGACGAATACACACACCCTTTGCCCGTATTTTTCATTCCCTGTCTGTTTTTACCATAATTTTCAAGGTATTCCAAAAGACTCTTACTATTGATTAGTTTTTCAACCGTAATGGAACCAAGGAAGGTTGTATAGGGATGAAGTGGATCCTTTTGCATCGTAACAACATCACCGTATTCAACAATTCTTCCTCTGTAAAGAACTGCAACCTTCTTCACAAGTTTTGGAACAATTGTTATGTCATGGGTTATTAACATAAGTGTCGTTCTCCTTGTTTCACCCATCTGGCTCAAAGTGGCAATAATTTCATCCCTATGAACAAAATCAATCATTGTTGTTGGTTCGTCAATCACCACGTATTTTGGCTCCATTATGAAGGCTCTGGCTATGAGAACTCTTTGCTTTTCCCCGCCACTTAAATCTCCCCCCTTCTTGTCCAGATATGTGTCGTCAAGACCGCTGGAGAGAAGAGCACTCTTTGACCGTTCCTCAATCTCTCCCGAATCCCTGATATTCAAAAGATATGTCAAGGGTCTTCCTAAAATACTTCTAACAGTTTCAAGGTTATCAATAGCCCCGTAGGGGTCCTGGTGGATATACTGTGATTTTTTCCACAATTCTTTTCTCTTATAGGATTCCATCTTTTTATCATCAAGTATAACCGTCCCTTTGTTTGGTTTTTCAAGACCGCAGGAAATTCTACCAAGGGTTGTCTTTCCGGATCCTGTTTCGCCAACAAGAGCAACGTTCTCAAGTCGCCTTATATTTATGGAAACGTTTTCCAGTGCAGTTACAATATTATTCCTATTACCAAAATATTTGCTGACATCTGATATCTGCACAATAAAGTCAGAATAACTCTCCATCAGGTTTCCACCTCGTAAAAGGAATTCACGAGCTTTTTAGTATATTCATTTTCTGGATTGGAAAGAATTCGGGAAACATTTCCAATTTCGATGATTTTACCATCCCTCATAACTGCCAGCCTGTTTGCCATAAAAACAATGGCAGGAAGATCGTGTGTGATGAATATCATTGAGGCTCCAGAGCTTCTTATCTTTTCCTTCAATACTGAAAGCACATAAAATTCTGTAATAACGTCCAAGGCAGTTGTTGGTTCATCTGCTATGACAATTTCCGGATTTGTGATCATTGCCATGGAAATGAGTATCCTCTGCCTCATCCCTCCACTTAATTGATGAGGGAATTTCTTTTTCACATCTAAAGGTAAACTCACGGATGCCAGCATATCTTCCATAATTCTATCCCACTGGGATCTGTCATATATTCCCATTTTGTCTTTCATTATGGATATGAAGTTGCTCTCAACGGTTTGAACTGGATTTAAGGAATTCATAGATGCCTGAAATATCATGGTAATTTTGTTCCATCTTATTTTATTAATTTTGTAGTTTTTCATTCCTATCAGGTTCTTTCCGTTATAAATTATTTCCCCCGTTGCATAGGACGGAGGTTCTATGAGTCCCATTATGGCCTTTGCAATGGTGCTTTTGCCTGCACCACTCTCCCCAACTATTCCAAGTATCTCTCCCTTCCTTAGTTCGAAGGATATATTATCCACTGCTCTCTTCTTTTCCCCGTAGGAGGTATAAATGATCGAGAGGTCCTTTGCCCTTATGAGAGGGGTTCCAACAGACTCAGAAATCATTTTGAGACACCTCTGTATGCATTCTCCAGACTGTATCCCATAAGGGAAAGTCCCATTGCTAGAATTCCTATGCTCAAGCCAGATGGGACGATCCACCACCATGCACCAACAAATAGTGCATTAGCAGTTTGAGCAAAAAAGAGAGTCGTACCCCACGCATAGCTTGTTATGGGGCCAACTCCGAGGTAATCCATGTATGCCAGAAATAGAATCCCACCGGTAGCTGAAAAAATGCTGTTCGCAATAACTAGTGGAAGAGTGTGGAAAAATATATCCTTAACAATATTACGATTTGGAGTTCCGCTCATTATTGCCACCTCTATGTAAGGAGACTGTTTTACGGACAGAGACGCGGACCTTACGGTTCTGGCCATCCATGGCCATGAGAGAAGTCCAATTATGACCGAAGCAGAAAAATTGGTCGGTCTAACAAAGGTTGCTATAACAATAAGCAGAGGAAGAACAGGTAATATTAAGAAGACATCCGCAAGTCTCATGAGGGGTTCGTCTGCCCTTCTAAAATAAGCAGCTGAAATTCCAATTACCACTCCAAATATGGCTGCAATGAATGCCGAAAAGAAGGCCACAAAGAGTGTAGGCTGACTTCCGTACATCCACTGGCTAAATAGATCCTGGCCATCCGCTGTGGTACCAAAGGGATGTGACAAGGATGGTGGAGACCATAGAGGTCCAGTTGTAGCTACAGGATTATAGGGAAGATAAAAGAAAGATATAATCGCAACTATGACAAAGAAAGCTAAAATAGCAAAACCTATTTTGAAAAAACCGTCATGCAATAGAATCCAGATTATACCATTCTTCTTACTAAGGGATTTCATCTGTTTTACTACGTGTTCTTTTAAGTAATTCTCACTCATCTAAAATCACCTTACATATAGGAAACTCTCGGATCAAGAATTGGATACAGAAGATCTGCTGCAAGATTTGACAAAATCATTACAACAGATGTCACAAACAAGCCAGCTTCAAGCACGGGGTAGTCATATTGAAGGGCTGCTGTAATTATTACGGTCCCCATTCCAGGTAAGGAGAATAGGGATTCTATTATGAAAATCCCTCCAATCAGATAACCAAACTGCATAAAGAATTGTGTTATTGAAGGAAGCAGAGCATTTCTCATCAGCTTCAGTCTGAATGTGGAATCTTTAAGTCCTTCGGCCTTTAGTGCTACAACAAAGTCGCTGTTCAAAAAATCGATTGTTGCGCTTCTAATTATTAAAGTATGATTTGGAATAGTTGAGATCACCACAATCAGTATGGGGAGTGCCATTCCGTACATGATGGTCCCAATGGGAGAACCGTAGGAAAATGGAACTATGGCTGGAAAAAGATGAAGATCAAGGGCAAATACAAGAATCATTATCATTGCAAGCCAAAATATGGGTATACTATAGAGGAAGTAAAGGACTGGTACAGATGCCTTGTCTGATTTTTTGTTCTTCCTCATGGCAAGTTCCACGCCGATAAATATGGAAATTCCCCAGGCAATAAGCTGAGATGCAAATATTAAAAGAAGCGTAAAGGGAAGAGCTCTTAGTACTATCACTATTGCACTATCATTCAGATATTCAAAGGAATAACCGAAGTTAGGAGGGAATGTGAGTACAACATTTTTAAAGTATATTAGAAATTGATCCCACAGAGGTAAATTTAGACCATACTCCTTCTCGACTTCCTGTAAGGCCTTTGCATAGGAAATACGTGGATTTTCTGCAATTAATCTTGAAACAAATTCATAGGCAATATTTCCAGGCATAAGGTGAGGAATTATAAAAATTAAAAGAACAGCGGCAAAATACACAATAATCGTACCGATCAATCTCTTAAGGACGTATCTTGCGCTATATCTCTCTCTTAAACTAGACAATCAACTCTTACCTCTTTAATTTATAAATGAAATGGTAGGGAATAAATTAGTCTATTTATTCCTCCCTCTCACTCTTTTTCTTTTTTGTTCTGCTGTAAAATACAAATGAGGCTGCTGCGGCTACAATAACTATCACTGCCACGATTGCATATATATCTGTCAAGGAAACCCCTGATTTGGTTGTTATCGGATGAATAACCATCAACGTTCCATCCCAGAATTGAGGCATTGTCAGAGATTGAGTGTCATATATCCCTGTATGATTTGTCTGGTTTCCCCAGTAGACTGAATTGCTTGTTTCCTCAAAGTTATAGGTATAGTATAGTGGAATCATTGGAACCTGCTTTGCAAAGTTCATTGCTAATTGTCTGTTCCAGTAGTTGCTGTGCGGGGTATCGAAGGGAGCTGCTGATGCGTTTATATAGTCCTCTATTACATCTGCAAGACTTCCATTTTTAACCTGATGGGTTCCGTAAAGGGCAGCAGCACTTGTGTTGAGTGCTTTATCAAAGGCTGGAGTCAGGTATCCGTAGAAGAATGTGTATACGTTAGTAATGAAGGAGTTCAATGGTATGGCGAATCCATATCCATCCCATACTGCTGCACCGTAGGTTGGCTGGTTAGCTGATGCAATAGTACTGGTAAAATCTGTAGATGTGAGAGGCTCCAGTTCCACTTTGAATCCGGCGGCGTTCCATTCGGTAGAAAGTTCAACCGCAATATTTGTGGATCCTGTCTCATAGTTTGGATAAATTACCTTTATTGAAACCGTTGATCCTGTGGAATTTTGCCAGTAGCCATTTACCTTGGTGAACCCAGCTGAAGTCATCAGGGAATTCACTTCTGAAAGGCTCTGAGTATAATTAGGGATCTCGTTTGGGGTGAGTCCAAGGATATTATCATATGCATTATCCAGAGTTGCGTAATTTAATAGGGTGTAATTTTGGTTTCCGTATCCATCCTGTGCTAGTAACTGCCTGTTAACAGCATAGGCCAGAGCCTGCCTGACAGGTGTCATATTTAGTGGATATTGCATGAAATTGAGATTTATAACCTCTTCACCAGATGGTATCAGTGTGTGGAGTGTGTATCCAGGAACCTGGAAAGCACGAGCGCTTGTATATGAACCACCATCCCAGGCTACTTGAATTTCACCAGCTGAAAGAGCAGATATTTCTGCCGTTGTGGAATCAAAGAGTACGATTTTAAGATACTTATAATATGGAGTTCCCTGATAGTAGTACGGATTCCTGGTTAATATGAGTGGATTCTGCCCTGGAGTATAATTAGTTATAACGTAGGGAGCATCAAGAACAATATTTCTTTCATTTGTGAAATTTACAAAGTCAGAGTCCTTCACATGTTCAAAGGATGGGGCATAAACAACGTCAATTTCACCACCCGCAAGTTCATCCATAAGATTTGGAATAGGCCTTGTAAAATCAAGCTGTATTGTGGTTGCATTTATAATTGTGGCATTGTGTACCAAAGGCGCTCCCAGGTAATTTGCAGTGTCTGTAGCAGTGTTATTGTATTCATCCATAGAGAATGCAAGATCAGTGGAATTCAGTGGCTGACCGTTGTCCCACTTAAGATTAGGTCTTAAGGTAAGATTCCATACAGTGTAAGACGGATTCGAGGACCAGCTTTGGAGTAAAGCGGGTTTAATACCAGAATCGGGTGGATAATTTACCGTGACTAGTGGTGTATAGAATAGATAATTTAATCCAGAGGCCGAATAGGTGGTTGTAAAAGGATTGAGGGTAGGCCACGAATAGTCACTAAGAAGCAAGCCCATACTTATAGTTGATGAGTTGCTGGATGTAGAACTGTTTGTATAAGGATTTAAATTTTCTGTGACGAACGGATGCGAGCTGTTGTCGTTCTCCCATACAGATCCAATCGCGCCATAAAAAACTGACGCTATCATTACGAGAGATATTATTAATATGATAAACTTCGTCATTTTCATGTTGTCCAAATAGAAAAGTCTCTATTTATAAATTGATAATAATCTTATGAGGTAGTATAATGTAGATTCATTCTTAAAGATATAAGATAAATACTACTACTTATATTTTAAAAATCTTTGCTAATAATTCTCTGCCGAGACCGATTTTTCTTTAATCCCCATGATATTCCATTTATTACTAATTGATTTTTAACTAAGTTCCAATGCCATCCCACTACTATTTTGCGAAAAATAGAATCTCAAAAAATTTTAACTTCTACAAATGACGACGGCAAAAAGTTCTTGTTCCAGAAATCTCAATCAAGGTTGTATATTATTTTTCTTAAAATTCAGTAATTATCGCTTTCATATTATGGGAGTGGCAACTTAATGCATGGCGTCCTTCTATGAAAAAAGTTTAACCGACATGGTGCTCATTATCTGAATTGTCGTTCTCGATCTTGTTATGGCCTCCAGAAACTTAGGATAAATAATTCTAAGTTTATTATGGAAGCGCTATACGATAATCCGTAAAAATTAGAATGAAGAGAATGACTAGCTCTAGGCAGTCACATCTCCTCAGATTCCATCCAGCTATCAAAGACTTTTCTACTTTTAAGAGACTAAGAACAATAAATGGGAAAATATCAATTTTAACCCATGATTGTCCAATTAATGGAAATTTTTAAGTATTTATCCTCACTATGTAAATAATGGAAACGGCCATAGTTAAAATGGATAAAGGTGGAAGGATTCATATTCCGAAAGGTCTTAAACATAATCTAGGACCGAGATTTATTATAACTAGACTTGGTGATAAGCTAATCCTTACAAGTCTGCCTGTTAATCCAATAGAAGACCTAGAAGAACTAGGAAAAAGTATCCCAGATAAGACTCTGAAAGATCTGAGAAAAGAAATTCTAGAAGAGGCATATAATGACTTACGCTGACACAGATTTCTTTTTAGCTCTGCTCAAACCAACAGATTGGCTAAAGAAAAACGCAAAAAGAATTTTGAAAGAAGAGAAAGGAGGAATTTACACTTCTGAGACAACTTACATTGAACTTATGCTATTAGCCAAAAGATATGGACTTGATCCAGTGAGAATTGCGATTGATGTTATGGCAATCTGTAATGAGAAAAATGGAGAGTACCAGGCAGCAGCAGAACTTATTGCACAGGGGGTGGGAGTTTTTGACTCATTTCATGCTGTTCACTCAAATGGGAAAATAATAAGCTCAGACAAAATATACAGAAAATTAGGTCTTGAACAGATTGATTTGTCTGATGATGAGCCAAAAAATGGAGAGATGACAGATGAAGAATAAGAAAAAGCACATAAATACTACCAGATAAAATATTAAAAAATATTAATAAAGAATAGTTTAAATAGACTTACGAATCATGAAAAACATAAAGAAGGCTCTCGTAGTGATAATTATTTTCGTTCTCGTTTTTTCATTGTTTTATTATCAATTTGGAATAGATCATTCTGCAGGCCAAAAGATTATAACAATCTCTCAACCTCCACATCAGAATAATACAGGAAATTCAACCACAACTCATAACAAAAACAACAACACAACTGTACAGAAACCACAGAAGATTGAGGTGATTGGCACATCATCGGATCCATATAATTACACTGCACTTAAGTACGGTGCAATAGGTACAGATTTATGGAATTTGAAAAGTGCTAATGGCTCAACGAATATGACATATAATGGTCAATATCTTTATGTAAACTCATCTCTATCGTCCGTGCAATCAGATTATGATACAATACTAGGTTACCCAGAAGTGGCTTACGGATATAACCTGGAAGATCAGATGTTTGGAACGAATCAAGCGACTAATTTGGTTTTTCCTATGAATTTTTCAACGTTCAAGGACCTTAATTTTAGTTCAACGGCAAATTTCTCATTTCTCAGGATATATCCAAATAATATACCCATAGACTTTTCATATGATCTATGGCTTGAGGAGAATCCATCTTCAGGACACGAACCAACATCCAATGATCTTGAAGTGATGATATGGATGTACTATCAGGATAATCAACCTATAGGCAATAAGGTTGGTACAGTCAGCATTGAGAGTAAGATAAATGGTCATGTAGTTAACTCCACGTGGGAAATCTGGTATGGAAGTGCCAATGCATGGCCTACCGTTTCATTTATTCTGGAAAATCCATCACCAGTAAGTTATTCCAATATAACTCTTAACATATCCAAATTCATTATGGAAGGTGGAAATATATCTGGTGAGAACGTTTCAAATCACACACTAATGGGAATAGAGATGGGCAATGAGTTCGGTAACGAATCTATTGCAAGAAATATAAGTGACTGGATTCTTTATTATTATTCGTTCCAGATCGATGGAAACACAATTAAGATAATTTAAATTAGACAGACAAATGAACTTTGAAAAAACACACTCGCAACTTAAGAAAGCTTTTAATTCGCAGAAGGATTTCCCATTCTAATTGGCAATTGAAAATTTTCTAAATCAGACTGTCACGGTAGTGTATGAGGGAAACACTGGACAGCTCATATGCACTCTCATAGGTTACGATGATATGGGTATCATTGTGGCCTACAGAGATCATAAAAAGTTCATTCCATGGAGGCATATTGAAGAAATTCGTGAGGTTAACGAATCCGATAGACTTGAGGATTTAAAGGTAAGAAAGGAAGAAAAGAGAAGAGAGGTCAGTCCCCTTGTCATTTTTTCGCTTACAATGCTTGCTATTGGAGTCATATCTACATATCTTAGTTTTCACTTTATACAGTATATTCCGCAATACGGGGCTGAAAAAAGCTATTCAGCTGCTGCAATGTCACCACTTATAGTGATAGGTATACTTGGAGCTTTCCTGGCTATTCTCACGGGAAGACCCAGAGTTGCAACTCTTCTTTCAGTCGTTTCCGTTATCGGGATTGCGGCGATTCTCTTGATTTTCGGTTTTTAGTTTCTCCTTGGCCAGCTCTTTCAATCCGTATATTGAATATTCATAGACAAGAACGAAGAAACCAATGAATATAGGTATTAAATAGAAATCATTAATAGATCTTACTGATTCTATAAACCAGAATAGGGAAAATGTAAGCAAAAGAGACGCAACAGTTACTTTCATTATGGCCTGTTTTATCTGCCTTATCTTTGGTCTCAATATGAATGAGCCCATTATCACTATGATCCCACCAAGAATAGCTCCATAAATTGTTGATGTAAAACCTTGAGGATAAAGGGCGACAAGAACGATTGCTGCCTCAAAGGCCTCTGTTGCACCTACAAGGAATGCTGTGGTATTAATTCCCTTCTCTGCCAGCTCCTCCTTATGCGATTTTGGAAAATTTTTCAGATACTGAAATTTCATGGATCTTTTAGCACTTTTCATCAATCTCTGACCGAAATAAAGGAGTAAAATGGCAGAGGTTAGTCTGATGTAAAAAATTGGTAAAATCTCAATCTCTCTACCCAATAAGGTGGCAGGAACAAGTATAGTAAAAACTCCAATTATAGTTGCTAAGAATGGAAGAATATTCTTTGATTCAGCCGATAGGGCCATGGCCACGGCGGAAGCCTCAGACATCTCAAGTAGCATTATTCCGGTTGCAGCTAAAAATATCCCTAAATTAATCACTTAGATCATAACTTGATTATTTTATATCTATTTATCCAAAGCAAAACCACCACCTCCTTTAATATCAGATCATAACAATTTATCCACATGAATCCTGGCATAGGCAACTTTGGTCAGTAAAATAGATCATATAAATAACACCAAAAAAGTAAATGGCCAGTATCAAAGGTTTAGTATGATAGTTTGAACATAAAGCAAACAGGTCAAAATGTAAATTTATAGGATTATTATAATTATAAGAAAAGCCCGAGGATCCTTACTTGTAAACACATTAAATTCGTATAATTATTATTTTAGGATCTCTTTAACATTCTGGGGGTAACCTCAATCCTCCTGCCACCAGATATATGATCGTATCCATGTATTCATGTGCCTTGAACCCATATGAACGCTTGAATGCAGTACGTATCTTGTTGTTCAATCCTTCAACAACAGCT
>NZ_JBLSDF010000029.1:0-23637 GCF_052315355.1 Cuniculiplasma thermophilum | reverse complement strand
TCTGGAAACAGCAGATACAGGCATATCAATGCACATCTCCACAACCATTGCCTCAAAGTGCAGTGAGAATCCTGATCCCTTTCTTGCCCATGGAATATTGACTGTTTTCTTTCCATGTTCGTTGCATTTTATTCTCGGTTCCCTTGCATGCACATATGTGGGATACTGAAATATGTTAAGATGTCTCCATGTACGTTCTTCGGTATCATGAACACCAGAAGGTATACCACATACAGGACAAGGGAATTTTGATCCCCTTGGGAAATCCATGAAGATATCAACCCTCTTTCCCTGGTGGTCGAACTTTATTTCCTTAATGATCCATGGATCCTCTAAACCTAGAAGCTTCCTGAAAAGTTCCTCTGATTTCACAAAATGAAAATGAATGAGCGTTTATAACTTACCCCCAAAGAGTTGAAGAGATCCATATTTTCTTATGATTAAAACTAAAAAGATTTATTAGGGCATAACATTATTGACAAATATCAGGAAGATACAAATGTCAGTTCCGTATAGAATTACAATCAGAGTTTCAGAGGAAGACTTAGATAGACTCATGAAAATCCGGGAAAGAAACAAGTATGAGACAATTTCAGAGGTGATAAGAGAAGCCATCAAGGAATTTATGGAAAAATACGACGAAGAAAGTACAGTAAAAAGTGTGCAGGTAAAATTAACTAATAGAATGATCGAAAATCTTAACACTATAATCCAGAGAGGAGATGCAATTTCTATAGAAGAACTGATCAGGACAATACTGAAGGAATACATGGCTGAAAATTCTATTAAGAAAGACTGAGGTTGTAATTTTGGTCGTTATAAGGAGCAATAAAGAGATATTTGAAAAAAATTTCCAACAAGGATGGAATGGAAGATTGTTTGACTATTCGCGGGTTATCGGTTTCAGCTATGAGGAAAACGGTGAAGAATTGAAGATTGAATTTAATCCAGATAGACCGGACCTTTATTCTTCATTAACCCTCATTGATTCTATTAAAACCTTTTTTGAAATACCTCATAGGCGAGGGGAGATTCTTAATTCGGAAAGAAAACTAAATAACAAAGAACCAAAGCAAAGGCCTAAGATAATTGCATTTGAAGTGGATATAAGAAATAAAAAGATTGATGTTTCCGGTGATGCTGTAGAGTACTTAGACAGAATAGGAGAAAATGTTGGGAAGAAGAGAAAACTATTCGCATATGGGGTCCACGACTTGAAAAAGATTGATGGTGACCTCATTTATGAGGAAACTTCTATATATGATGAATTTGAAACGTATGATGACAAAATTTCAACCATACAGGATTTGATAAATGAGCATCCAAAGGGGAAAGAGTATGGTAATTTAGTATTTGGATTTGAAGATAAGAGAATATGCACTCTAAAGGATTCTAAGGGGATAATTTCGATTCCTCCATTGTTCAACTCAAAAAAAACTCGAGTCGACAATAAGACACGATCTCTTTTAATTGACATTACGGCAAACACGCACGATGGATTAATCCTTGGAACAAAGCTAGGAGTTGGGTATTTTACAAAACTTGGTCTTAGTGTGAAATTTTTATACGCTGGAAAAACGACTGACGTTTTTGAGTCTTTAAGAAATGATCAGTATCCGGTAGACAGCGTAGGCATAAATAAAATATCTGGACTCAACGTTTCAGATCAAAAAGTAAAGGAATACCTTAAAAAGATGGGGTACGAGATCAAAGGTAAGAATATAGTTGTTCCATTAGAAAGGATAGATGTAATGGGTTATGAGGACATTGCAGAAGATTTTATAAAAGCATATGGACTAAACAAGATTGAACCAAAGGAACTTACTTCAAATTTCACAGGAAAACTAGATGAATTGAATGTTTTTACTTCAAAAATAAGGCAGTTAATTATAGAGTTAGGATTTCAAGAAATTATGAACTTTGTCCTGAGAAGTCGTGATGGGGACCAGAACTTGGAAATTATAAATGCCAAAAGTGAGGATTTTTCCAAACTTAGAAAGAATTTGATAGGTGGAATCTTGGAGTTCTATCAAAGAAATATGCAATATGGATATCCCCAAAGAGTATTTGAAATCGGAGAAATTTTTACTGCGGGAAAACAAGAAAGAAGATTGGCTGTTTCAGTATGCAGTCGACACGCCAATTATTCAGATATTAAGGGTTATCTAGATAACTTGTTTCAAGCCTTCGGAATAAACAAAATGAAAATACAAAGATCGGATCTTGAAGAGTTCGTAAACGGTAGAAATGGTTTCATAGAGATAGATGGGGAAAATATAGGTTTTGTAGGAGAAATATCTCCTGAAATAATTCGAGAGTATTCATTTAATTTTCCGGTTTCTTACTTCGAGATTAGCCTTTCAAAACTATACAGAAAATTGAAATTAGAAGAACAAAGGTAGAGATTTAGGAAAAATATGTACAAGTATATAGAAATTCAAAATCAGCAAAATAAGAAGTTTTGTAATATTCCATGTTACAAAAATTAATCGATGTTGTTAGTTTATTAGCAATACAAACTACAAAATACTTTTAATCAAATATAATCTATAATGTTGAGATAGGTGATTCAATAAATGATAGCTATTGAAGAAAAGAACAAATACCCGAATATCAGGTTTGCATCTGATTTCGAGTTAAGTAAGAATGCTCCGTTTAAAACGGTGGATGAGTTTGTAAGTAGCATGGGCCACCTTGTTAACGATGATATGCTACTCATAAGAGTTACCGAGAGTCTGTGTCCAATATGTGTTGATGACGAGAAATTCGATCAAATGAGAATCCCTGCAATTGTGTATGAAAATGGGGGAGAGGTTAAACTTATAAAAGAATGCGCTGAACACGGAATTACAAGAGAAAAATACTGGGAAGACTATGAAATGTACGAGGAAGCAAAGAAATGGCAAGATGGAGGCGTAAAAATACTTAATCCTCACGTCGCATACCTCGAATCCAAGATTGTTTGTCCAACCCACTGTGGTCTTTGCGTTAAGCATAAATCCCATACCGGTTTGGGAAATGTGGTTGTCACAAACCGCTGTGATCTGTCATGCTGGTATTGTTTCTTCTATGCAAAAGAAAACGAGCCAATATACGAGCCATCCCAGGATCAGGTAAGAATGATGCTTAGGAGAATGAGAAACGAGAAGCCTGTTGGAGCAAACGCCGTGCAGATAACCGGTGGAGAACCAACAATAAGAGACGATATACTTGATGTAATAAGAATAGCAAGAGAGGAAGGTTATGAACACATACAACTAAACACAAACAGCGTAAGAGCTGCCTTTGATCCAGACTTTCCAAAGAAGATAAGAGAAGCGGGATCAAATGTAATATACACTAGCTTTGATGGCCCCACACCAAGGTCAAATCCTAAGAACTTCTGGGAAGTTCCAGCTGCCCTTGAAAACTATAAGAACGCCCCCCTCGGAGTGGTACTTGTTCCAACAGTTATAGGTGGTATAAATGATATGTACCTTGGAGACATAATAAAGTTTGGTCTCAATAACATTGATGCAGTCAGAGCTGTAAACTTCCAGCCAGTAAGTCTTGTGGGAAGAATGCCTGACAGAATGAGAGAAAAACAGAGAGTTACAATCCCAGGTTGTATAAAGAAGATAGAACAACAGACTGATGGTCTGATAGGAAGAGAGGATTTCTTCACAGTTCCTTCAACGACAAAGATTTCCAATTTTGTTGAACAACTCAAAGGAAAGGACATGTACAAACTATCTATCCACTTTGCCTGCGGAATGGGAACATACCTCTTCAAGGAAGGGGACAAAGTAACGCCCATAACCAGATTCATAGATGTAAGGGGAATGTTTGAGTATATAGGAGAGCTTTCTGATGAGATAAAAGGTTCAAGTGTAAAGACTTTGTCCAAGGCCTCTTCACTCGCCAAGCTCCTGAAGAATATGAAAAAGTTTGTTGATTACGAGAAGGCTCCTAAGGACTTCAGTCTTAAGGATATGATATATAACGCCTTCACTGAAGGTGATTATCACGGACTGAAGGCTTTCCACTACAAGAGTATGTTCGTCGGTTTCATGCATTTCATGGATCCATACACATACGATGTGGACAGAGTTGAAAGATGCGATATACACTATGCAATGCCTGATGGAAGAGTTGTACCATTCTGCGCTTTCAACGTTATACCAGAGCTTTACAGAGATGCCACACAGAGAAAGTATTCTATACCAGCCAAAACCTATGAAGAAAGGACAGGAAAGAACCTGAAGAAGGAGAAGTACTTCAGAGAATACACAATGGAAGAGAAGAGGGCCATAATTGATTTCTATGAGAGAAGCATAGGAAGAAAGCTTTCTCAGGATGAGATAGGTCTCAACTTGGAAGAGGCAATACCAGTTATTTCCTCATCTAAGCCAGAGGACTGATCCATTAATTTTTTGTTTTTCAAATCTCTTTTTATTTTAAATTGAAATTCCTTTTTATGTACGAAATTTTAGAGCACTCTGCGGATGTTAGGATTAGGGTGAGTTATAATTCGATGGAAGATTTAATCTGTTCTTTGACATCTGGTTTTAAATTTCTTCTTATTGAAAATGAAAAATTAAATGAAAAACGATTATTCATTAAATCCTACGAATATAATAAGGAGTCGATGCCATACAGAATTGCAGTGCATTATCTAAACCAAATGATACTGGAATTTGATTTAGAAAACGCGATACCTTCAGATTGCCAAATTGAAGAAAAGGACAATATAATAGTGATAAAAGTGATTTTTAGTAAGATAACTGACGAATCTAAACTAATCAATATTCCCAAAGCTGCAACATACTCCTCACCAAATGAAAAAGATGGAACCTTGGAAATTACAATTGATGTGTAGCCCTGAAATCGAGATTATATTTTTATCTTATTGTAATATATACCGTTTATATGACAAATTTAGTTCCTAGTAAACTCTTTTTCACCAGGGGTGTAGGGAGAGGAGATACCATGCTAAGATCTTTTGAGGAAGCACTTAGAGATGCAGGGATTGCACAATTCAATATAGTGAGTGTGAGTTCCATATTTCCCCCTGGAGCTGAAATTGTGGAGAGAAATGAAGGGTTAAAAATGCTTTCCCCAGGTCAGATATTATTTACAGTACTTGCAAGAAACGCCTCCAACGAACTTAATAGAATGGTTTCTTCCGCAATCGGCTATGCCATACCTACTGATAGAAGCAGGTGGGGTTATCTCAGTGAGCACCATAGCTTTGGAGAAACTGAAAAGAAGGCAGGATTTTTTGCCGAAAAACTTGCAGCAGAAATGCTAGCCAGCACTACGGGTGAGCAAGAACAGTTAAGATGGAACTCTGAGCGAGAGGAATATACCCTTACAGACAGGATTCTACAGACAAGGAATATCTGCTCCACAGCTATAGTCCTGAAGGAAGAGGAATGGACCACTACTGTTGCTGCAGCAGTGCTTATTATTGAATGATTTCAATGATAGATGAAAAGTATTGGCAGGATGAATGGGACAGAGAAAAACTGTTCCTTGCAAGGAAGAAAGATGCTAAAAAATTTTTTATTACTGTCCCATGGCCTTACACCAGTGGCCCATTGCATGTTGGACACGGAAGAACATATACAATAGCTGATTTTATAGCAAGATTCAAAAGGCTGTCAGGCTATAACGTACTATTTCCAATGGGATTCCATGAGAGTGGTACGCCAATTGAAGCAATCGCAGACAAAATAAGAAGGGGAGATCAAAAAACCTTGGATCTCTACAGAAAATATATCTCAGAATATGAAGACAAGGAGAATGTGGACAATATAATTAGAAAATTTTATAGCCCACAAGAGGTCGCTGATTTCTTTGCTGATAAAATTGTAAAAGATTTTAAGGCATTAGGGTACTCAATTGATTGGAGCAGAACTTTCAAATCAGTTGATGAAAGATACAAAAAAATGGTTGAATGGCAGTTCAGAAAATTGAATATGCTTGGGTTAATTAAGAAAGGAAATCACGCTGTTCTATATTCACCAGAGGACGGCAACGCAGTCGGAGAAGATGATATTGATGAAGGTGATACAAACAAAGTGTCTATTGAAGAATTTGTCACAGTTCTATTCAAAGGAGATGATTTTTATCTTGCTGCTTCATCTCTCAGACCAGAAACCATTCCTGCAATCACCAATCTTTGGATAAATCCAAAAGCAAAATACGTAATTACATCACTGGACGACAAAAGAGTGATTATGAGTCTGGATGCTTATGAAAAATACAAATTCCAGAACAGGAATATTGATCTCATTGAACTGTGCCCAGTAGAGATTATACTTGAAAAGGAATATGAAATACCATTTAATGGCAGGAAAATAAAGGCATTTCCCAATGAAGAAATAGATCCTGAGCACGCTACCGGCATAGTTTATTCAGTACCTGGACATTCTGTTAAGGATTACAAATATATTTTAGAGGCAAATATAAATGTAGAGATACCGGTTATGATAGAAATTAAGGGCAAAGACACGGATGTAAAAGAGTATCTATATAAATTCAAAGACATAAATGAAGCAAATTCAAATTTGTACAAGGATGAGTATTATCTAGGAAACATAAAAACCGCAGTTGAGGAAATATCGGGTTTAAGTGTCAGGGAAGCGAGGGAAATCATAAAAGATAAACTTATACGTGAGAAACTTGCATTTATATTTCTTGAGACTTCAAGAAAGGCTAAAACTAGAAATGGGGCCAGAGTAATTGTGTCCATCCTTGAGGATCAATGGTTCATTGATTATTCAGATGAAAAATGGAAAGAACTGACCAGAGAGCACGTAAAGGAGATGTTCTTTTATCCTGATTTTTACAAGAAGAATATGCTTGATATTGTAGACTGGATAGCTGAAAGAGCGTGCGCGAGGAAGAGAGGCCTTGGGACAAAACTTCCAATGGATAAGGACTGGGTAATTGAATCACTTTCTGATTCAACTATATACCCCGCTTTTTACACAATAGCACCATTTATAAATGATGCCGATAAACTCAATGACCAGATTATGGATGCCATAATTGATAATAGGAGCGCAAACATAATTAATGGGGATCTAAAAATTGCAAAGGACGAGTTTGAATATTGGTATGGGGTTGACCAGAGAATTACATCAAGCCCACATATGTCAAATCACCTCATTTTCTATATTATGAATCACGTTGCTTTGATGAAGAGAGAATACTGGCCAAAGGGGATTACAATATCAGGCACGGTAATTTCCAACGGAGCAAAAATTTCTAAAAGTAAAGGGAACGCTGTATCCCTGCTGGAGGTTGTAAAAAAATATGGAGCAGACATGTTCAGAATGTACGTGGCTGTGAACTCTGATATATCGTCAACCCTGGACTGGAATGAAAAGGATATATCCATAATCAAGAATAAGTACGGAGAGATCTGCTCTATTCTGGAAAAGGCATCAAAGGAAACAGGAAAGGGAGAAGGAATAGAATATGATCTATTCTTCGCAAGATTCACTCTTCATATGTATAGGTATAATGAAAAGATGGAAAAGATGTTTGTGAGAGACGCATATGTTGAGATGATTTACGAAGTTCTTAATGATCTTACTGAACTTGATGGAATGGGAGGAGATGCCCCAAAGGCAGTGAGAAGAGTTGCAAGGCAATGGCTTCAGGTTTTATCATGCGTAATTCCCCACACCTGCGAACATTTCTGGAGAGAATTTGGATTTCAGGGCTATGTGAGTTCTAGTTTATTAGAAGCGCAAAAAATTGAGGATTCCCATAGAAAGATAATAGATGAATGGGAATATTGCAAAATTCTGATCGAAGATGTGAGGGCCATTGAAAAGGTGACCAAAATAAAAGCAGATAAGGTGAGTGTAGTAATAGCAAACAAAAAAGTTCTGGAAGATGTCAAAAAAATATTAAACAACAATTTTGAGGTAAAAAGGAAGGATCTGATACAGAACGTGAAAAAGATGAAAAATAAAATCAACACAGAAATAGATGAAATCGAATCTATGAAAAGATTCAAATCTATTATCGAGAAGAAATATGGTTGGATAATTAATGTCAGAGAAAATGGGGATGAAGATAAAAAGACCCCATTACCTGGGAGACCCATAATAAATATAGAAGGTGAAAAAAATGGCAATAATTGATGACAGAATTGCTACCGCGAGAAAACTTGGATCTGACAAGGATTTGGTTCTACACGGAGGAGGAAACGCCAGTGTTAAGCTTGTGGAAATAGATCACGCGGGAAGACAGGTGAAAGTACTCCGTGTAAAGGGCAGTGGTTCCGATATGGCAACCATAGATGAGAAGGGATTTACAGGGGTGAGGATGGACGATATTCTTCTGGCTAAGGACATCAAAGCGATGACAGATGGAGAGATGATGGATTATCTGAAGAAGAGTATGATCGACCCATCTGAACCATCGCCATCAGTGGAGACATTTTTACATGGATTCATACCTTACACATTTGTGGATCACTCGCATTCAGATTTTATCCTCATGCTGACCAATACTTCACTGAGTGATAGTGAAATTAAGAAAATACTTGGAAATGTTGTTGTTGTTCCATACATACCTCCTGGCTTTACCCTGGCAAAGGAGATCCTAAAAATAATGAACATTATGACTCCTGATGTAGAGGGAATAGTTCTTAGAAAACACGGTCTTTTCACATTCGGTGAAACTGCAAAGGAAAGCTACGACAAGCACATGAGAATAGTAGAGAGAGCTAAAAAATTCATTAAGGATAAGATCGGAGACATAAAGTTTAATGAGGATTATGAAAATATGAGTGATTTTGAAGAGATAATTCCAGAGATAAGAGGCATTATATCGTCACTATACAAGAAGACGATCCTTGTGGATAGATCTGATGAAGTTTTAGGCATAAGCAAATCCAAAGAAGGGGAGAAGTTTGCAAAAAGCGGACCTGCAACTCCTGATATGCTTATCCGTACAAAGTATGATTATCTCTATCTTTCTGATAGTACAAGATATAAGGAGGAAATTGAAAATTTCAAAAATAAGTATACTGAAGAATACAGAGAGTACGTGAAGGAATTTCCAATGCATGATCCTTATCCATCAATTATCCTGATGAGGGGGTTTGGTGCCATATTTGCAGCTCGAACTTTCAAGGAGTGTAAAATACTAAGAGATCAGTTCATACATTCCATGCGGGTAAATACTGTGGCATCTAGAATTGGGAATCATGAATTTATTACGAGAAAGGAAGCATATAACATGGAATACTGGCCGCTGGAAGAGGCAAAACTTAAGAAGTTTGTTCCGAGAAAAAATGAAGGCGGGATAGGACTGGTTACGGGCGCAGCAAATGGAATAGGACTTGAGGCAACAAAGAGACTTGCAGAAACAGGTATGAACGTGATTGCCGCAGATATCGACCCGAGAGTGGTGGAGGTTGCAAAGGAGATTGGAAATAATACTAAGACAAGAACAGAAGGTTTTATAGTAGATCTTTCAAAGCCTGAGGAAGTAGAGAAATTAATGGACTTCATAGAGCGATCCTTTGGAGGTATTGATGTAGTGTTTCAAAACGCCGGAATCTTAAAATCCGAATATCTGGAGGAAATTAAACTTGACACACTTATGAAGCATATTGAAATCAATTCTGTCGCCCCATTCATAATTTCTCAAAGAGCTTTCAATATCATGCGAAGACAGGGTATAGGTGGTAATTTTGTATTCAATATTACAAAGAACTTGACTCATCCAGGTCCTGGGATGACCTCCTATGGTTCAAGCAAAGCATTTTCAGCACAGCTTTCACACTACATAGCCAAGGAAGGTGGGAAATTTGGTATCAGATCGAATATAATAAATCCAGACAAGATTTTCAAAAACTCCAAAATCTGGGAAAATGGTGTTTTGGAGGCAAGGGCAAAGGCAAAGGGAATTACGGAAGAGGAATATAAAAGAGGAAATTTGCTGAGGAAGGAAGTGCTTCCAGAGCATGTTGCAAATATGCTTTTGGCCATGATAGATGAGGATATTTTTGGCGCGACCACGGATGCCATGGTTCCAGTTGATGGCGGAATCCTATAAAAAATGTCTTAGAATTTTTAAGAAATCTGGTTTTATCCCAAAATTTTTTAACTCTTTTAGGGCTTTTGGGACTGCAAGGAGATTTTCTCTTGTTAAGGTCCTTCCTGATTGAATGTTAAGAACCATTTGTGAAATTTCCTGGAATTTTTTCATCCTGCTTCTTATTTCATTCTTGTATCTCACTTTTATTTCATTCAGATCATCCTCTTTCGAAATTATCTGGAAAAAAATTTCAGCGTTTTCCAAAGCTGGTACGATGCCTTCCCCGAGAAGGGGTGATATATACCCAATGCTTTCCCCAACACCGAAGACGATTCCCCTTGTCTCCTGACCCATTAGAGGTTTCATTCTAATTTTTCTTGACAGGATCTTCTCACTTTTATATGGTTCAATGTATGATCTCACCTCCATGAGATCAACTCCCCCGGCTCCAATATGATACTTTCCCTTCAGCGGAAAGGACCAGAAATATCCCCTACCGTTCTTGAAGAAGTCGAAATAAAAACCATCATAGGGTGATTTTTCACATACCTTCTCTATCGCAAACATGGTGAAATCTTCAGATGCTTTACCAAGATATGCCCTTGATATGCCAGTGCAGTCGATAATTGGATCTTCTCTGCCACTTATGATTGCACGTTGATACTGTTCACTACCTCTCATCAACTCTTCCATTTTCATCTTATTTATTGTGCAGAGACCATTTTGATTAAATTCGGTTTTCTCAAAGTTATTTCCTGATATCCATATTTTACCTGTCTCTGCTTCACTTATCTCCTCAAGAGATATGGAGGACCTTTTCAGAAAAGGCATTATTGCATTTTTATTGGTTGCAAAACCACAGGGAATATAAAAATCTGGTCTCTTAGGATCAAAGAGTGTTACCTCAAATCCTGCAGCCTTCATTCTTCCATAAAGATATGAACCTGCAACACCAGCACCACCTATATTCCATCGCACCAGGGTTCATTGGATTTGTTTTTAAATAATTTGCTGAACAGGCAATAATATAATGGAAAGAATGAGAAAAATCAAATATAAATAATGGCTCTTAGAATTATGAGAAGGTTGCTGATTGCATTTTCCTACGATGGTACGAAATTCACTGGATTCCAGAGGGGAAATGGCCTCAACAGTGTTGAAAGCGAGATTTTGCAATGTGTCATAAAATTTGATTTGGGTATCAATATGAGAAGCGCCTCCCGGACAGACAGAAACGTGTCAGCACTCAGGAATTTCATGACAATTGATACGGATAGAAGACCTGAGGATGTTCTTGGGATATTGAATTCGAGTATTAATAATGCCCACTTTCATTCTTATTCCTTTGTAGATGATAATTTCAACGTCAGGCATTCAGTCAGCAAAACTTATGCATACATCCTTCCAACACACTTCAAAATCCCAAATGACATTGAGGATATTTTAAAAAAATTTGAGGGAACACATGATTTTAAAAATTTCTCAAAACCTGAGGGAAAAGTAACTGTTCGAACAATAGAAAGAATATGGATCAGTGAGATTTCAAGTTTTCCTGCCATATTCTTCAAATCGAAAGGATTTTTATGGAATCAAATAAGATTCATCATGGGATATATTTTAAATGATACAGATTACAGCAAGGATCCCTTCGAAAATGCAAAAAGAATTTTAGCACCCCCACAAAATTTAATACTTATTGATATCACTTATGAAAATGTTGCTCTACAAAGCTTTAGAAATGGATCCATTGCAAGAGGAATAGAAAGAAAAAATGAGATGGCAAGAAATTCTTATATTTTCTACAATGAGCTGAACAATTTGATAAGAATTTCAAATTCGAATTATTTATAATGGCTGTTTTCCATATGAAGTTATGAGTATATTTGAAGATTATTTTCAGGATAAGTTGATTTTAATAGCGGGTGTTGGGATAGGTCAAGGTCTTTCCACTGCTAAATTGCTGTCAAAATTTGGGTCAAAAATCATCGCAATATCCCGCCATGGATTGCCGGATGATATAGGATCGAAACTCGAAAATGTCCAATTTATAAATGCTGATGCTTCAAACGAAAGAAGTATAATTGAGATCAAAGAGAAATTAGAAGGGTCTAAGACAATTTTGGACGGAATAGTAAATAATGCTGGTATATGGGAACCTTACAATGGAAAAAATGCAGAACCTGAAACTGTTATGAGATTTTTAAAATCAAACACAATGAGCCAGTATAATGTCATATTTCATATGAAATCCCTTATGAGAAGGGGATCAGCCATAGTTAACATTGGAGCTTCAAGATCTCTTTTCAATGGAAATAACTCAGGCTATACCATATCCAAATATGCCATAGAGGAAGTGACAAGATCCTTCTCCAAAGAACTGAAGAGTTATGGAATAAGAGTAAATGCAATACTTCCCGGTGCAGTTTCCAAGGAAGACACATTTTCGAAGATTTTTCCTTTTAATTTTAGCGAGAATGCTGGAGCCCTTGATCCTCTTAGTATTTCCTTTATAACGGCATTTTTACTTTCGCCACTATCCCATGCAATTAACGGTCAATCTATTTCAGCTGATAGGGGCGGAATCGACTGATCACCAGATATTTCAGATCAACTCTTTGGTTGTATATATCCCCATGCCTTAGCTATGTTTAAAAGTGGTTTTCATATTGCATATCATTCTATTATTCCATAAATGTCTGCCATTTCATTGAACACAACTCAATGTCTGGATTGTCTGATAAACCTATTTCATATTTTGCTTCCAAAATTTCCCCATATTATGATCCATTCAGGATTAAAACATAGTTATGTAATACCAGCATTTGAAAGATTCCAGGTAAAACCTGAATCAGGATGTGATATGTATGGTCAATTCGAATTTTGGATTCCTGAGAGTATCCCATCTATATGCAAAGGCGATCCTTCCTCTTAAGCAATATCTGCTGATCTGTAATAAAAAATAATAATAACTGATGAAATAAGTATAATAATTGCAGCAAAATTGCAAATATGAATTTCCTTCCATTCTTCAAGATTAATTTCTTGAAGAACTATAAAATTAAGTTGGTTCTTTACAAAATAATAGAGGGGTTGCATTTGGATTGAGACTATTTACCTGAGAAGATGTTTTAAAGGGCTCTTTTAAAGCCCAAAAAATTATATTTAGTTATGTGCAATATGAAATTATGCCGTTCGAAAATGAGGTAACATTTGTAAAATTTAGCAAAGCAGGAAAGGAAAACGAGTTTCACGAACAATATGAAAACGCTGTAAAATTGTCGGAGAAATATTTGAATAAAGAGTATCCAAATATTATTGGTGACGAGGTTAGGGAAAAGGAAAAAGTTAAACTGGTATCCCCAATAAATGGAAAGGAAATAGCAACTTTTCAGGCCGGAAGTAAAGAATCGGTGGACAGGGCCATTGAACTTCTAAAGGCAGGACAAAAAGAGTGGTTCAATCTTGGATATGTTCGCAGGGCACAGATATTTTTGAAAGCAGCAGATTTAATCGCAAAGGATAAATTTTTAATTTCGGCCCTTCTAGCGCACGAAAACGGAAAGACAAGAATGGAGGCTGTTGCAGATGTTGATGAAGGTATTGATTTTCTCAGATATTATGCCCTAAATCTCATTGAGAATCAGGGATTCGTAAGATTTACAGGGAAAGGCTATGACAACGAGGAAAGTATGAGCTATATGAAGCCCTATGGAATTTTTGCGGTTATAGCCCCATTTAATTTCTATGCAATCACCGTTGGAATGGTTGCAGGGCCACTAGTAACTGGTAATGCAGTCATATTGAAACCATCAAGTAATATTCCACTCAGTTCTTACCTTTACATAAAAACTCTTTATGAGGCGGGAGTCCCTCGAAATGCACTTGCGTTTATTTCTGGAAAGGGAAGTGTCATAGGCCCATACATAGTATCCCATAAGGATATTTCAGGAGTCCTTTTCACAGGATCAAGACAGGCAGGAATTGACATTTTCAGAAATGCAACCAGGGATAGGCCAAAGGTTGTTATTACAGAAATGGGAGGAAAGGATACGATAATAGTAACGAATAAGGCTTCTCTGGACAAGGCAGTGAACGGGGTATACAGAGCTGCATTTGGTTACTCTGGTCAAAAGTGCAGCGCATGCTCTATTGCATACGTGGAGGAGGGAATTTATGATAATTTTGTTAAAAAAATAAAAGATGTTACTGAAAAATTAAAGCTTGATGATCCAAGAATTAAGGATACTTATCTTGGTCCAGTAATAAACCAGGAATCAGTTGAGAAATTTAAGGACGCTGTGGAAAGAGCAAAGAAAGATGGAAAGATCATTGCCGGAGGAAAAATTCTTGACAAACCAGGATTTTATGTGGAACCAACTCTTGTAACTGACCTTCCTGAGGATTCATACATAATCAAAAATGAGCTGTTTTTACCATTTCTGGCAATAGTTAAGGTTAAAAGCCTTGACGATGCCATAGAGAGAGTGAACGCCTCCGACTATGGACTAACAGGAGGTATATTCACCGAAGATCCTCAGGAGATTCATAAATACTTTGAGGAAGTAGAGGTTGGTGTTGTATACGCCAATAGAGAGAGGGGAGGATCCACCGGTGCCATGGTCGGGTCACAGCCATTTGTTGGATGGAAACTTAGCGGTATAAGTGGAAAAGGAACTGGTTCCTTCTACTATCTACAGCAGTTCCTCAGGGAGCAGTCTCAGACAGTTGCTCACTGAGAGATTTTTTTTCATAATTCCATAGTCTAAAATTTCTTATTATTGCCTGGATGGCTCTTTCCTTTACTTCTGACATGTTATACTTCTTACCTGTTTCCTTTTCCATGGATGTCATTATATCCCAGTTAAACCCGCAAGGATTTATGAAAGAAAATTTGTCCAAATCTGGCTGTATATTCAGAGCCGTGCCGTGAAGAGTTGAATTCATCCTTATGGCAAATCCTGTGGAGGCTATTTTTTTCGTGCCAACCCATATTCCTGTCTCCTTGCCCAGTCTAGATTCAGCTCCGATTATACCCATGCCTTCAAGCAGGTCAATTTCTGATTCATGAGCCTTGGAGATGATACCCAGGATATTGGTTTGGAGATGTTTCATATTAAGTATATAATAAACAACCAACTGCCCGGGGCCGTGATATGTAATTGATCCTCCTCTCTCTATCCTAACTGGGTCTGGTATTCTACTGTCAATATGTTCAGTGTGTATACCGCAGGTGTAGACGTCCTTATGCTCCAAAACCAATAAGTAACCAACGCATTCCTCTTCATTAACCCTCCGGTTCAGTTCTCTCTGTAAATTAAGAATTTGGTGGTAGGGTTCTATTCCACCATTTAAAATATATATTTTCGTATCTTTAAAGTTGCTTCTCCAGTCTTCCCCTGATATCATAATATGCTCTCCATAGTTCCTCAGGGAACATGGGCCCGAAGGATTTAAAGAATGGCTCAATGGTGTCGAGTTCCATTAAAAATCCCTTCGCATCAACAGAGAGAATGAGTTCCAATTTTTTCAGATCGGTTCCCTCTGGCAACCTTAGGTCCTGAATTCTTGGAACGTATCCAAATGGGGTTTCTGTGGCATCCCTAACCTTTCCATTGACTCTGCCAACAATCCACTCCACAACTCTCATATTTTCAGAGTAACCCGGCCAAAGAAACTTTCCGTCCTTATCTTTACGGAACCAGTTCACATTATATATCCTTGGGGGATGCTTGATATTTTTCCCCATATTGATGTAATGCTGGAAGTATTCGCCCATGTTATATGGCATGAAAGGGCGCATTGCCATAGGATCATTTCTTAATTCTCCAACCTTTCCAATTGCGGCGGCTGTTGTCTCGACCCTTTGCATTGCTCCATACAAAACACCTTCATTCCAGGTTTTAGCCTCCATTACGAGTGGGATAAGATCACTCCTCCTTCCACCAAACAAGAATGCAGATACAGGAGCTCCCATGGGATTCTCATACTCCTTGGATAGATCCTTATATTCGTGAATCGGCGTTGTGAAACGTGAATTTGGATGGGCGATCTTCTCCTTTCCATCATATTTTCTTCCCTGCCAATCTATAACACCGATAGGTATTGGGCCCATTCCTTCCCAGTATGGATTCATATCTATGTCTATACCGACGTTTGTGAATATGGTGTTTTGTTTGATTGCCTCCATAGCTCCAGGGTTTGTCTGCATACTTGTATGTGGCGCAACTCCAAAAAAGCCATATTCTGGATTTATTCCTCTTAAGGTTCCTTCCACATTATTCATCCATGTGATATCATCACTGATCAAGTATGTTTTCCATCCCTCATTACGATATTCTTCAGGAGGTCTTAACATTGAAAGATTGGTTTTTCCACTTGAACTTGGAAAGGCACCTGTTATAAATGTTGACTTTCCCGTGGGGTCCTTTATCTCGATCAACATCATGTGTTCCGCAAGCCATCCCTCTCTCTTTGCTTTGAAGGAGGCAATTCTGAGTGCGTGACACTTCTTGCTTAATAAAGCGTTTCCTCCGTAATCTGTGTTGAAACTTATAATCAGACCCATCTTTTTATTTTCGTCTGGGAAGTGCATTATGTATCTCTTTTCAGGATTCAACTTTGCAGTTGAGTGAAGTCCTAAGACATAGCTGTTCTTCCTCGCCAGTGAAATTGCTACTTTCTCACCCACCCGGGTAATTTTCATCAAATTGAGAACGACATAGGGACTATCAGTCAGCTCAAACCCCCCGTCTCCGAATTTAGATTCTACTGGACCCAGCCAGTAGGGTACAACATATAGAGTCTTTCCCTTCATGCTCCCCCTTAAGTTTTCTGTGGCTATTTTCATGGCCTCTTTTGAGTTAAGCCAGTTGTTTGTTGGACCTACCTCTTCGGGCTTCCCCTCTGTACATATATACGTATCTTTTTCAGATCTAGCCACATCAAAGGGCGGACTTCTGTACAGATAACTATTGGGAAAATTCTTTTCGTTGAGTTTAATCAATTTTCCCTCTCTTACCAGTGTCTCAGTTATAATTTTCTCCTCGTTACCATCAATTACCCTTATGGAACTTGCATTAGTCAAGAAGGCATATTCGAGAATTATATCGGAAATCTCAGTGTATAATCTCTCATTAGCTTCATTCAGCTTTTTCATAAATTCACTTCTGGAGATTTCATCCCTCAAAATTGCCAGTCCCTTATCCCGATTCAGTTCCTTTTCCACACCTAACATCTGAGTTACCTACAGTTGTTCATTTTTTAGGCAATATAAACTTGTTGATTATAATATTCGTCAATTACATAATATGACGAATTCATTGAAATATTTTTAACTGGTTCTTTAATTTTGAAATGCTATTTAGAAAAAATTAAATACCAAAATGATTATGCACCTAAAATGGGAACTGAGGCGCAAATAAAGGACGTTAATATGACCGAAATTTCCATTCTCCTTAAATTAATGAAGGGGGAAAACAATTTTGCTGAAATAGCTAGAAGTCTTGGGATAACCCTTCAAGGAGTAAGATACTATGTCAATATATTAAAGCAAGAGGGGTATATTGATGATTTCAAAATTACAAACCGAGGTTATGAATTTCTCTCATCGTCCCTGTTTCAAATAAGGAGATTCCTAAATGAGAATTCTGATTTTCTCTCGGATGCCAACGGTTGGGAGGTAATTTGTGACGAGGACATAACCTCCGGAGACAAAGTTTACCTTAAAATGATAAAGTCATATCTTCATGCAGATAAGATACCCTCATCTTCAAGCACTGCCAAATCCGTAACCAACAGTAAAAAGGGTGAAAGGGCCATAGTCAGAGATATCCAGGGAATAATAGAGATCAAATTCGGAAGAATTGAAATAAATCTTATTAAGGATCTAAACAGTGGGAATTATGAAAAATATAGAAAAAAATGCAATCAACTATATCTAAATAAGGGCGAAAAGGAAATATTTATCTTAGGGGAGGGGTCAAGAACACTATTTTCAGACACAGAACGAATAAATATGTTTGCACCATTGAGAGGTTCCTTTGATGCCTCAATTAGAGGAACAGACTCTATTTTAGTTGCTACCGAGGAATCATTTAATTTGAATTTGGAAGAATTTTCCAAACTAAAGGAAGAATTTTCCAAAGTAGAGATAACTATGAATTTTCTATAAATATAATAATAATTAAATAGATATTCTTAAATTTTTATAGAATAAACCAAGGACAAGAAAAATAGACACAGAAAAAAAATGGGAGTGAATCAAATACATAAATATTTAAATAAGTTGAAATTATCAGTCATAAATTAGTACTGAGGTGAATATGATGGAGGACGATGAAGGTGGCCGTTGGGATGCACATTCTTGCGGATATGTATGGAATAAAGCCGGAGCTTCTGGAGACAAAAGATATTTTGATGGACATAATTGAGGAGTCCGTAAGGGTTGGAAACCTCACAAAGATTTCTTCGGATTATTATCAGTTTGAGCCAGTTGGAGCTAGTGGGGTAGTATTACTCGCTGAGTCTCATATATCTTTCCACACCTGGCCGGAATTTGGATTGATAACTCTGGACCTATTCACATGTGGTGATCCTCATAAGGCGGACGTTGCATTCGAATATATAAGAGAGGTCTTGAGACCAACCGAAATAGAATTCAAAAAACACGAAAGAGGAGACAGGATACCTGAAACAACTGTCTTGCCAGAAACTATAGGTGCCGGTAATAGCCGCTGATGAAAAATAGGGACTTAATTATTATACTTTTATTGCTTTTATCTTTTTTACTATATTTTTTAGTTAATGTTTTTTTCGATGTAATTTTAACTGCGATCTTAATTCTGGGTCTTGATTTATCTTCTGATAATCTCTTTGATAAGGTTGTAAAGAAGGATGTCTCCAGTTTCAGTTATTCTTTCTTCGTACTGGGTTTTGCCACATCTATAGATGAAATTTCAGTCGCAATTAGCTCCATATTCTATGGTGCACCTGAAATCGGATCGGGAGCCCTGCTTGGTTCTTCATTATCCATGATTATAATCTATTCCATTT
Source organism: Cuniculiplasma thermophilum (assembly GCF_052315355.1). Lineage (NCBI taxonomy): Archaea > Methanobacteriati > Thermoplasmatota > Thermoplasmata > Thermoplasmatales > Cuniculiplasmataceae > Cuniculiplasma > Cuniculiplasma thermophilum. The sequence goes on along the minus strand of NZ_JBLSDF010000029.1, from coordinate 4,539 downwards.
TAATGTTCCTCTTCTCATATAAACTCATGATGAGATATCCTTACTATTTTCTCATATTTCCATTCTTTCTCCTATTATATTTGATCTTTTATTATTTATCAATAAACTTGATTCCAGTATACGCCATTTCCATAATCATTTCCTTGCTCATTTTCTACCTTGTTATGAAAGAAAGGAGAAAAAATCTAAAGGGACAAAAAGTCAGTAGAATGAGCAACCTTATCTTTGCAATTCCCATGATCCTATTTGCACTTCTCCTTTCGGTGGCCACAGATAGGCTATCTAAGGCAATAGATATAAACCAATTTCTTTCCGGCTTCTTAATCCCCGGTACACTTGGAACCATTCCTGAACTCATAGTCGTTTACAGTGCTTTGAAAAATAAAATGAGGAGTGCAAGCGAAGGACTCCTTACGGGAAGTACAATAATGAAAGGAACTCTGCTTTTTCCAATTTTTGAATTATTTTTTTATTCCACAACACAATGGGATTTTGACATAATTCTCATTTCCGCAATAGTTTCATTTCTTTTTGGTATATTCATATTCTTAGATAGGAACTAAGCTTTTGTTCCCCAAAATATGTTTTCCTTTCGTTTAATTTTGATGATCTCTTCCAAAGTTTCCATTGTTGAATCGTCAAGGGCATTGGCCCTTAATGCCTTAACTACTTCCTCATTGATATCTACATATAGGGGCCTGTCCGGAAATATCTGACGATTTAAGGTAACTCCATCTATTGCAACAGCTACCTCTGAACCGGCTTCTGCAAATTTTTTGGAGGTTTCCCCATCCCGGATGCTCTTGATTGTTCCTGCATACTTTCCATCCTCCCTTATAAGATTGTCATCAACCTTAATTCTGCCTGAGAGAACCTTAACACCTACAATTACAGGTTTTGCAGCTCTAAAAATATAATCTGGCATTATTACAATCTTCGAAGGTACAGGCATTCCCTGCTTTCTCTCTTCTTCCATAGAAGTTTTTCTATCCTTAATCCATTTACTTATTTCTTCAACAAGATGATAAATTACACCAGATGTTACAATTCCAATATCATATGCCATCACAGATGATTTGGCGTCTGGTGAAAGATCAACATTAAAGCCGGCAAGAACTCTGTCCATGGGATCTGGTAAGGTAGAGACGTCGATAAGATCCCTTTTACTTATTTCCCCTATCTGTGCAGATCTTATTTTAATACCATTCTGCCCCATTTCATATGCAATAGCTTCCAGTGACCCTAAGGTATCAGCCTTAAGAGTAATCCCGTGCTCAGAAAGTTCGATGTTTACCTTTGATTCTTCCATCAATTCCTTTCTTGCAATCTCCTCATTATCACCCTTGATTTCAATTAAAGTTGTTCCAGGGAGTACGTCATAGCTATCCGAAAGAACAACTCTTACTCCGGAGGCCGAAGTTACCTGCGATCTCTCCACTACCTTTGTTGATCTGTTCGATGTGTTTACAAATAGAGCTCTTATCTTTGTCTCCTTAATACCCTGTGAGGTATTAACAAGAATTCTGGATCCCTTTGTTAATGTACCCTGATACAGAATAGTGTCAAGAGTTAGGCCAAGTGAATCCCCCCTCCTAACCTCAAGAACGCTGGCCTTTCCAAATCCATCCTTCCTTGAAATTGACTCGGATAGATATTTTTGAGCAAGACCCGTTACCGTTAGCAGTATCTCCAGTATTCCAATCCCATATTTTGCACTAGCAGGAACTATTGGAACAGCCTTTGTAAAATCTGAAATTCGATCATATCTTTCTGATGGAAGGTTGTACTGATACATTTGATTTACAATATTATAGATTTTACCTTCCATATCGGTCACATATTCTTCCCTCTGCTCTTTGATGAACTCTGGAAATGCAATATTTGATGGCTTCCTGAAAAGGGAAATCATGTCTATCTTATTTGCAACAATGATGAACGGAGTTTTGAACTTCTTAAGAATATTGATTGATTCAATCGTCTGGGGCATTAATCCTTCATTAATATCAATGACCAAAATTGCAATGTCAGCCAGCGCTCCTCCCCTCGCCCTCATATTTGCGAAGGCTACGTGACCGGGAGTGTCTACGAAGAGGAGACCTGGAATCTTAAAAATATTTTTCGATAACTTTCCGTTAGATAGTTCCACTATTCTATTGATTCCAATCTCAGTAGCGGCGATCCTCTGGGTTATGCCCCCTTCCTCTTTCTTGGTTATAGAAGTTCCCCTAATTGAATCCAAAATACTTGTCTTGCCATGATCCACATGACCTAAAACGCATATTATTGGTTCTCTTAGGGCTGACATACAATAATATTACACCTCAGAAAAGTTCCTCATCTCCATATTTGAATGATAATATATCATCCTTATGGAAGAATATGGGATATTCGTGCTGAAATGATTCCTCTGAATCTGATGCGTGAATAATATTCCTGTCTATACTTATTGAATAATCTCCTCTAATGGTTCCTGGGGCAGCTTTGGACCCATCTGTTGCACCGGTAATTAAACGTACCACTGAAATTGCATTCTTGCCTTCCAGTATCATTGCAATTATGGGGCCACTTGTTATATATGCAACAAGATCCTTAAAGAACGGCTTGTCTTTGTGAACGTCATAGTGTTTCTTTGCCATGTTTTCATCCACATTCATTAACTTGAGGGCAATTATGTTAAGACCTTTATTTTCCAGTCTTCTAATTATTTCCCCGGATAATCTTCTCTTGACTCCGTCTGGTTTTATCAAGACAAGCGTCCGCTCGCTCATTGGGTCTCCTCCTGCTCTACTTTTTGCTTTTGCGCCTCAGAATTCTTTCTCAACCTTTTGAGATTCTGATACTCCCTTGTCCACTTGACTTTTCTTGGAACTCTCTTCAGTTTAAGCATATTTATTCTGCACTTTCTGCTACAGAAATTGAGAATGTTCCCATCCTTTCTTATGAAGGTCATACCCGTTCCTGGCTCAATTTCCTCACCGCAAAAACTGCAAACTTTGTTTACCATTTCATCACCTTATGGAGAGCTTCTTAGCCTCTCTTGCTGTTTCTCTCAACATGAGTATATCTCCAACTTTCACAGGTCCAAGGACATTACGTGCAATGATCCTTCCCTGATCCCTGCCAGAGAGAACCCTAACCTTAACCGTTGTTGCTTCACCGGTCATCCCGGTACGCCCCATAAGCTCTACAACTTCTGCTGGCGTTGCGTCATCTGCCAACTAAATCACCTCACTTACTAAGACCGGAAAGCTCTGATATTATCTGTTTAAAGAGTTCTTCGTTCTTACCAAAGTCGACTATTGAAAGCGATGCTGCAGAACTAATTCCCACCTTTGAACCCAGCTCACTCTTTGTTTTAACAAAAGCATACGGTACCTTTCTCTCCTCACATAATTTAGGTAGAAAATACACAACTTCTGGGGGATTTACATCTTCAGCTATTACGACTATTTTGCTGGTTCCACTCTCTACGGTCTTAATAACTTCATTTGTTCCTTTCTTAATCTTACCACTTCTATAGCTATTTTCGACCAGTTCCAGAATCTTTTTCTCTAAAGACTCGGGAGTTTCAAACTTAACATATGTTGCTTTATCCATGTTTTTAGCCTCCTTCACAGAGTAAGCCCTTAACGTAAGAATGTATAAATAGATTTTTGTTTTTTGAAATTGAGGAAAATATTATTCTTTAACTTACTCCATAATAACATAATTACATGTCTAATAATTCTCTTGTTAGAGACTTCTGAAGAAATGTGATGAAGTGATGAATGGATGATTAAATATTTCTGAAGGGGATTCCTACATTATCCAAAAAGGGCAGGATTTTTCATAAATCCAATTTCTTCTCCACACATTTCAAAGGTACTTAATGCAAATGATACTAATTGCTGATCAAGAAGGACGGATAAACTGAAGAGATGATGCAAAATAATTCAATAAATTCCTTTGAAAAAATGTCGCAAAAATCAAATCGACCTTTTGAAAAAAATAAACACCCATACTGTAATGAAACTCCATTATATTGACGATGATTTTGTTGAAAGACCTTCATTTTTGAGTACAGGATCAAAAAATCATTTTCTTATCTTCTCGATACGAACGATGATTTTTATTCGATCTATTAAGGCATTATGACCCGTTGGCTTGGAGTAGAAGGGACTGATTACCCTCACAAAAGTAAAGACGACTGAAAATCGGTCTTCAAATAATATTCAAGGAGTTGCAGGAATTTTTATTCAGGCCTTTATGTTCATCTGGCCAAGAGAAGTAATAAAATTCTTTATAGTGCAGTTGTTCCTTTTATGATATGAGGTTTTCTATTTTCTACCTTATTCTGTAAATTTTCTGCATAACTTCCTGATTACCGCTAAAGATCAATCTATTTTTGACTGTTTATTCTCTTAATTATCCCTTTTTATCACTATTTCCCATGAAATTTCTTAAATAATTGATAGCTCACGCTATCCATTGATGATCTTCAATGCATGTACATTGTAAGCAAAACATGCAAACATGAACTTCACCCTCACTCTTCTTAAT